>DATIJV010000172.1:0-5972 GCA_035478255.1 Gammaproteobacteria bacterium | reverse complement strand
TGACCTCCTTCCCCTTTCCCCTTCCTCCACAAAAAGCATGTGGAGGAAGGGGGACTCTTCGATACAGATGCGCTTAATTAGAGCGTCCCCCTTCCTCTAAACGCGCTTTTCGTTTGGAGGAAGGGGATAGGGGAAGGAGGTAAAAAAAACAAAAAACACGAAAACGCCATAGCGACCGTAGGGTGGGCTACGGCCGCTTCATCGCCGTAGCCCACCATTACTGTTTATTCAACAAAGCCCGCTTTTTGTGGAGGAAGAGGAAACAAACAATTAATGGCTTCTTGCTTCCTTATAACATGTTTGCAACGAATCCAGCTTGAGTCCTGGTTTTAAGCCCACAATATACGCTGTCGCCTCACCCTTCACTCCTTTAAAAGGATGATCATTTTCCAAAGCAAAATCTTCATATTTAATTTTATTGCATAATTTGTAAGTATCATAATGATGCGTGATATTTTCACTCACGTCGCTTGTAAATTCAGCATAGGCAAAATCAAATCCTTTTCGCACTGCCAATTCACCGCACGCCATATCGATTGCTGTCGAAAGCCCTTTTCCTCGATGTTTTGAATCAACGACTGCAACCGAAACATGCGCGATTTTTCCTTTTAAAAAATCTTTTCCTTTCATAAAAGGTTTATCCAGTTCACTCAATAACGCAAAAATCGGTTTCATTTTTGGATATTTAGCAAGATGCGGAACAAAGAAATTTGCCATATCTTCAGACACGGCAACTGCAATCACTTTGTTATTGCGATCAATTGCAATCACACTCATACCTTCTTTTGCAGCTTTCTCTAAAACTTCCCTGGCAAAAGGTTCATAATCATCATATTTCATATTTAAATGCCTGGTAATCGGTTCACTATCACAAAATGATTTAATAAATAATTCCAATGCAGAATTAATATAGTCATCTGTTAAAGTACGTATCGTATATTCTGTTTGAATGGTACTCATGATTTTCTCCTTTTCCAAATACAACTCGTTTATAAAATTATTCACTAGTTCTTTTGTAACATTCGTCAACACACAAATTGTTGCAGTTTCTCCTGTAATCATTAATTGATATTTTTTTGCGATCTCCATTGAAGGTTTGGGGAAAATTACATTAAAGTGATACGGATAAAAAACTTTCTCCTGCCCGTAAAGTTTTATTAATTCATCATACAAATATTGCGCCACATGTAAATTTTCATTTACCATTTTCGTTAATTTATCGTTACCTTTACCCAGCCCTAACGCATGCAATGCATTATAAAGCATCAATACATTTAAACCTGAACGAGAACCTGTAATGGTCACATCTAAAATATTTCCGACATATTCAACACTGCGTTCAGTTTTTTCGAACGCTTTTTTAAAAAAAGATTCACGCGCCAAAATGACACCGCACGGTTGCGATAATCCTGGATATTTATGCGCAGAAAACGCAAGCGTATTCACCCCCAGCGAATCAAAATAATTTTCCACATAACCAAACGGTTTTAAAATCGGCATCACAAAACCCGTTAATGCCCCATCCAGATGAATCGTATACAAAGGTTTTGGTTGAGATTCATCCAATATTTTTTTTATCCCTGGCACATCGTCAATTGCACCGGTAATTGTCGTACCAATATTGCCAATCACAATCACTGCACTCAATGGATGTGCCCCTAAATGAAGTAAAAGTTCTTTTTTAAAATTCATTAAATCCATTGAACCATCAAGATTCGAAACAATGGGTCTTGTATTCAAACGTAATATTTCAGCAATTTTAGGGATTGAATAATGCGTATGATCTTTTGTATAAAAAACCGTAGGAATTAATAATTGCTGAACTAATGCATTATACTTGGCAGCCGCATCACGATTATCAATAATTTTTTGCAAATGTTCGGCACGTTTTTGATATTCATTATGAGGAATTTTAACAAGCCCCGCTAACAATTCCTGTTCTTCACGCGTCAATTGTTTTATTTCGTCATCTTTTTTAATAATTTCTGGAAGCACACTGTTAATCATAAAACGTTTCGACCACCAAAGTCCGGCAAAATTTCCTTCCGTACCGCCCGTCGTCACATAACCTCTGACAAAATGTTCAGGCAATCCAAAATATTTTTCTAACATGGCGAGGAGTTTTCTTTCATGACGCTTGACTTCCATTCGCGATGTTTCAGAATCTTTAAATGGATCACCCACATTATTCAACAAAATATTCGCGAGACTCCCCGATTTAATTCCTAAAACTTTATTGTCAACAATCCCTAAATGGGTAAGAAGTGAAACAGGATAGCCTAATTTATGATTTGCAAGGTCAGTGATATAACGCAATAGCGCATCGTAATCATCAAGTTGATGATCTTCAAAACCTGGACTGCGGTCTGTCAGTAGTTTTCGCCACATACAAAACCACGCACGCAAAATGCCTACTATTATAATAACATATATAAAAGAGTGAGTTATGATTAAATAAGATTTCATTCTTGCTTTTTATCCTATTGATCTGCAAAATGGAATTATAATGATTTTTTTAGGTATTTTTATGAAAAATCAAGACACATTAACAAAATTACCCAATCGCGCATTTTTCAATGAAGTGCTCAATAAAGCGTTAGTGCACGCAAAAAGACACAATAAAATATGCGCGGTCTTAATCATTGATATTGATGCGTTTAAAAATGCAAATAACACATTGGGCGAAAATTTTGGTAATGAAGTTTTAAATAAAATTGCACAGCGTCTGACGCAAACTTTACGAACCGATGATTTTGTAGCGCATCTGGAAGGTGATTCTTTTATTGTTTTGTTAAATGATATTAATAAATCAAAATTTGCAAGTGTAGTTGCTGAAAAAATTTTAAAAAATTGCTCGAACCCCATCAAAGATTTTTCTTTTACCGTGAGCATTGGCATCAGCATTTATCCGAATGATGGTTTATCAATGGAAGACATGCTGAAAAATGCAGACGCAGCTCTCTATAAAGCAAAAAATTCTGGCGGAAATCAATATCAATTTCACACACATGAAATGGATATGGAAGCGCGTGAATTTATTAAACTTGAAAATGAATTACGTCTCGCCATTGAAAAAAATGAATTGGTTCTTTATTACCAACCCAAACTACATATCAAAAAAGGCAGCATTACCGGAGTTGAAGCCTTATTACGCTGGGCACATCCTGAATTAGGAATTTTAAATCCATCTCAATTTATTTCAATTGCAGAAGACACGGGCCTTATCATGAAAATCGGTGAATGGGCACTGCGCGAAGCCTGTAAAGCGAATAAACACTGGCAAAACGAAGGTTATGAACATTTTACCGTGGCATTAAATTTATCGCCTAAACAATTTTATCATCCCGATATTACAAAAATAATTGAAAATGTTTTAAAAGAAACAGGATTAAACCCAAAATATCTGGAACTGGAAATTAATGAATCGACTGTAATGAATAATACGACAAATGCAAAAAATCAACTTGATGCAATTAAATCGTTGGGGATACAACTTTCTGTCGATCATTTTGGTGTAGGTTACACATCAATCAGTCATCTCAAACAATTTCCCGTAAGCACAATTAAAATTGATCAAAACTATATTAAAGGAATTCCGAATAATCCAGATGACTCCGCAATTACTAACGCTTTTATTGCACTTGCACATAATCTCGGACTGGAAGTTGTTGCAGAAGGTGTTGAAACTGCGGAACAAGTACAATATTTAACGCTGCAAAATTGCGATATGGTGCAGGGCTATTTTCTCAGCCATCCGCTTCCTGCAGAAAAAATAGAATTGCAGTTTAAAAAACTAATGGATCGCGCGTTATTTTGATAGGATTTATCAATGAATATCAATATACAAGATGATAATTCATCTAAAATTCGCTCTGCGTTAGTGGCCCATGTTTATCAGTTAATTCACTTTGGTCACCTCGCTTCTCTTTTTTGTGCCACTATTATTTTAATAGGTATCTATCAGCCTCATGAAAATAATACTTTACTGATTTCCTGGTATATTTTTTATTTGATTATTTTCATTGTGCGCACCATATTCGCAAAAATTTATTTAAAATTAAAAAATCCCAATGTTATATTATGGAAAAATTTATTTATTATAGGGACGCTATTAGGCGGGCTCACATGGGGATTAGCCGGAAGTTTATTATTTATTGAAACCACCACAGCGTATCAAATGCTGATTATTTTAGTGATTGCAGGTGTTACAGCAGGCGCGCCTCCTCTTTTGTCAGCTAATTTGCCTTCTGCTTTCGTATTTATTACCACAGCACTTGCACCTCTCATTTTTTTATTATGCTTTTCAGAATTACGTTCTGATTATCCTTTTTTTGGATTGGCCGCAATTTGTTATTATCTTTATTTAATGGTGTTATGCGTTCGCTCGCATGATATTATCAAAAATTCAATTAGTTTGAAATTTGAAAACGACACGTTAATTACCCATATTTCTCAAACAAAAAATGAACTTGAGATTATTAACAAAAAATTGACCCATGCTGCTACACACGATCCTTTGACAAATCTTGCTAACCGCAGTTTATTTGAACATAATTTAACAAAAGCCATTGAACGCGCAAAAAAACGTAACGCTATTTTTGCACTTTTATATATTGATTTAGATAATTTTAAAGAAATTAATGATGCGTATGGACATCATGTCGGCGACGAATTGCTATTGCAATTAATTGAACGAATCCGAAAAAACACGCGTCAAACTGATTTGGTCTCGCGTTTGGGCGGAGATGAATTGACAATTATCCTGGAAAATATTAACCATCCTGAAATTATTCCCATGACTGCGAACCGTTTATGCAACATTCTTTCTGAACCTGTAACAATACATAATGATACTATCGTTGTGACGGCGAGTATTGGAATCAGTGTTTATCCAAATGATGGTAAAGATGTTGAGACACTATTAAAAAATGCAGACAAGGCCATGTATTATGTTAAAGAACATGGCCGGAATAATTTTCGCTTTAATTCGTAAGTATTCGGTGCACTGTCATGCCAGCATGCTTTTAGCTGGCATCCAGCCGACGTGTTATGAATACCACTTTGCTTGCAAAGCTCAACTGGCCTGACAGAAAAAGTAGCCGTTGATAAAAACTTATAAGGAAGTTATGATCACAAAATTATAAAATTATTACTATGATACAACCTCATTTATTTCAGAGCCAATTATTACAATGGTTTGACCAATATGGTCGTCATGACTTGCCCTGGCAACAAGATAAAACACCTTATCGTGTTTGGGTTTCAGAAATCATGTTACAACAAACGCAAGTTACCACGGTCATTCCTTATTACCAACGTTTCATGGAACGTTTTCCTGATATTAAAACCCTTGCGAATGCCGATGAAGATACTGTCATGCATTATTGGTCCGGCTTGGGCTATTATCGTCGCGCACGATATTTACATGCTGCCGCTAAAAAAATCATGAGTGATTTTCATGGAAAATTTCCGGATAATTTAGCCGATTTAATCACCTTACCAGGTATAGGCCGCTCCACCGCGGGCGCTATTCTTTCTATTGCTTTTCAAAAACAAGCTGCCATTTTAGATGGAAATGTCAAACGAGTCTTGACGCGTTTACATGGAATCACCGATAGTATCGATGAAAAAACCCTTTGGCCTCTTGCAGAAAAATATACGCCGATTCATCGTACAGACCATTATGCACAAGCGATGATGGACTTAGGTGCAACACTTTGTGTGCGCGGAAAACCCCGTTGTGAAGTCTGTCCTTTCAATAAAAAATGTGTGGCACATACTAAAGATATTGCCGCATCACTTCCCATTAAAAAACCACGCAAATCCTTGCCTGTGCACGAGGCAACTTTTCTTATACTTCGACATAAAGACCTGGTCTTACTTGAAAAACGCGCACCGATAGGAGTTTGGGCAGGACTTTGGAGTTTGCCGCAATTCGAAGGACACGTAACAAGTAAAACATTAAAAGCCCA
>DATIJV010000171.1:0-4726 GCA_035478255.1 Gammaproteobacteria bacterium | reverse complement strand
AGCTGTAGCTCTTTCTACAGCGAGATTTTTCGATTGAAGAACGTTTAAAGGTCGATGCAATATGAGATGCTAAAAAACCTAAAACTCATCTGCGAGAGGTATATATGTCACACATGACACCCAAAGAAATAGTCAATGAATTAGATAAACATATTATCGGCCAGGCGGGCGCAAAACGTGCTGTTGCTATTGCCTTGCGTAATCGCTGGCGGCGAATGCAATTACCTAAAGAATTGCGCGACGAAATTATGCCGAAAAATATTTTGATGATTGGTCCTACCGGCGTTGGAAAAACAGAAATTGCACGTCGTTTGGCGAAACTTGCCGATGCTCCTTTTATTAAAGTCGAAGCGACAAAATTTACAGAAGTCGGTTATGTGGGTCGTGATGTGGAATCCATTATTCGTGATCTGGCAGACATGGCTATCAAAATGATGCGCGAAAAAGAAATGGCGAAAGTGCGTACGTTAGCTGAAGAGGCGGCAGAAGAGAAAATTCTGGATGCATTATTACCGCCGCCGCGCGGAAGTTTTGCCGGTGAGCCCATGCCCCCTCAGGAAGACAGCACAACTCGCCAAGTGTTTCGAAAAAAATTGCGTGAAGGCGAACTGGATGAAAAAGAAATTGAAATAGAAGTATCAGTTTCTCCTATCGGTGTAGAAATTATGGCGCCACCCGGCATGGAAGAAATGACAAGCCAACTGCAAAACATGTTTCAACATTTATCATCCGACCGAAAAAAAATGCGTAAAGTCAAAGTGGCTGATGCGCGAAAAATTTTGCGCGAAGAGGAAGGCGCGAGATTAATTGATGATGAAGAATTAAAGGCGCGCGCAATTGAAAGCGTTGAACAAAATGGCATTGTTTTTCTCGACGAAGTGGACAAGATTGCGAAACGTTCTGAAACAACAGGCGCCGATGTTTCGCGTGAAGGTGTGCAGCGTGATTTGTTACCGCTTATCGAAGGATCCACCGTATCAACTAAATACGGAATGGTGCGCACCGACCATATTTTATTTATTGCATCCGGTGCATTTCATTATGCCAAACCTTCTGATTTAATTCCTGAGCTCCAAGGCCGTTTACCCATTCGCGTCGAATTAAAAGCCTTGAGCACGGATGATTTTGTGCGCATTTTGACAGAGCCTAAGGCTTCTTTGACTGAGCAATATGTTGCATTGTTAAGCACAGAAGGAGTGACTGTCAAATTTGTTGAAGAAGGTGTGCGGCGAATTGCGGAAGTTGCGTGGGTAGTGAATGAGCGTACAGAAAATATTGGGGCGCGCCGGCTGCACACGGTCATTGAACGTTTGCTGGAAGAAATTTCTTACGAAGCGAATGATCGTATCGGTCAGGAAATTATTATTAATGCAGAATATGTGGATAAGTATTTGCAGCATCTGGTTCGAGATGAAGATTTAAGCAGTTATATTTTATGATGGAAGAACCTACTCCCCTGCAGTTCATCTTACATAAAAAATCCCGAACGCTCGAAATCGAATTCTCGACTGGCGAGCGGTTTATTTTATCTTCTGAATATTTACGTGTTTTTTCTCCTTCAGCAGAAGCGCGCGGGGGAAATAAAAAATTAGTCACAGGAAAAGAAAGCGTGAATATTCTATCTATTGAACCTGTGGGAAATTATGCAGTAAAACTTATTTTTAGTGATGGTCATCGCAGCGGAATTTATAGCTGGGCGACGTTATATTCTTTGGGAATAAATCAGAAAAAAAATTGGCAATTATTGCAATAGGGAGACGATAATGGATCAGGAAGCTCTCAAAAAAACCGCAGCAAAAGCAGCGCTTGAATATATCGAACATGGAATAATATTGGGTGTGGGCAGCGGTTCAACGGTCAATTATTTTATTGATGAATTGAAAAGTGTGAAGGGAAAAATAGAAGCGGCTGTTGCGGCCTCAGTTGAAACAGAAAAAAAATTGCGCGCGCTTTCTATTCCTGTGTGGGATTTAAATAGCGTGGGCGAATTGCCTCTTTATATTGACAGCACAGATGAAATTAATCGTGCCAAACAAATGATAAAAGGCGGAGGCGGGGCATTAACACGAGAAAAAATTATCGCAACTGTCGCAAAAAAATTTATCTGTATTGCAGACCAATCGAAAAAAGTGGATTTACTCGGTCATTTCCCCGTTGCAGTTGAAGTCATTCCCATGGCGCGGAGTTTTGTTGGGCGTCAAATCGTGAAGCTCGGGGGGAACCCGGAGTATCGGCAGGGGGTTTTAACAGATAATGGGAATGTTATTCTTGATGTATATAACTTAAAAATTCTCGACCCTTCTTCTTTAGAAGAAAAATTAAATAATATTGTTGGTGTGGTTGCAAACGGTATTTTTGCGCGGCGTACAGCGGATATTTTATTATTGGCAACGGATTCAGGAATTGTGCAAGAATAATTTTTTAGGCGTAAAGCATGACTAAACAAAAAAAATCAGTTTGTATTTTATCGACTGGCGGAACGATCAGCATGCAAAAGACGATGCAGGGTTATGCGCCGGCTCCAGGATTTTTAAAAAGTGCGATGCAAAAAATTCCAGAGCTGCATAACTCGGATATGCCCCATTACGCTGTGCATGAATTTGAAAATCCGATAGATTCAGCCAATATGGTCCCGGCTGATTGGCAAAGAATGGCTGAATTTGTTCAAAAAAATTATGCAGAATATGATGGATTTGTTATTCTGCATGGCACGGACACGATGGCTTATACTGCTTCTGCCTTGTCGTTTATGCTCGAAAATCTGGGGAAACCTGTTATTTTAACGGGATCGCAATTACCGCTTTTTGAAACGCGTAATGATGCGCGTGAAAATTTAATTAATGCAGTATTGCTGGCGGGTTCTCAATCTATTCCAGAAGTATGTATTTATTTTCATAATAAATTATTTCGGGGCAATCGCACAAAAAAAATTGATGCATTGAGCTTTACTGCTTTTGCTTCGCCGAATTTTCCTGAGTTAGGAAAAATAGGTACAGATATTCATATTCGGAGAGAATTATTGTGTGCGTTGCCTAAAAAAGAATTGATGGTCCAAAAATTTAATCCTGTTTTTATTAGCTCATTAAAAATATTTCCTGGCCTTTCATTGGAAATATTACAGGGTTTTTTGCAGATACCGTTACAAGCTCTTATATTGGAAACCTATGGCGTAGGAACTGCTCCTGAGGATAAAAAATTTCTCGATATCATAAAACAATTAGCTAAAAAAAATATGATGATTGTGAGTTGCAGTCAATGTTCTCATGCAAGCATTAAAATGAAGGATTATGCAGCGAGTCACTCCTTGCTCAATGCAGGGGTGGTTTCGGGGGGAGATATGACGGTTGAAGCAGTTATTGCGAAATTATTTTATTTATGGAGCCAGGGGATTTCTCTTGAAAAAATAAAAGAAAAAATGATTACGAATTTACGCGGGGAAATGTCAGAATAAGGGAAGAAAATTTCGATTGAAGTATTATACCTCAGGCAGGGCAATTATGTTATATAAAGTTACGAAACAATATGCACGCGGCAGCAATGAAATTTTAATTGCAGAATTTATGGATGCCAGCGATGCCAAAATATTTATTCAGGGGAAGTTGCTTGAAGATGCGCGGGTCAAAATTAAAGTTACCTATCGGATTTTGGAAGGCATGGATGTGCTGGAAGAATTTACCGAAGCCGATATTATCAGTTCGGGGGGCAGCGGGGGTAGTTCTGGCGCAGGCGCAGGCTCACAACAGCGTTCCAATTTTCAACCTACACCTTTGAACATGTCACCGAGACCGCCGGGTAGTCCGCCGAACTGGTTGAAGGATGATGAAGCGGATGATAAATCCAAAAAATAAACATGATTCCTTGCGGAAAAACCATAAAAAACCCAGCTATCTACAATAATAATATGAATAAAAGATAGCTGGGTTTAGCGAGGAACACCGTCGATTATCTTTGTTTATCTAACTTGTCTTTGTTCCATTGTTGTTGCTTGTTAAGGTTCCCTGTTCCACCCTGGGTGGTTGTTCCTTTTTGGTTTTGGTTTACGCCACCTATAGGCTGTCCAGGGGTTCCTGTCTGTCTGGCACCGCCAGGCATTTGGCCTGTTTTGCCTAAGTCTTTTTCCTTTCCAAACCCTTTATTTTTGTCAAATTCGCTCATAACGTAGCCTCCTAAGTGAAATCCATTAACTCTGACCCTTTTATTATACCCCCATTCAAAATCCAAGAGTGCTCGCATTAGATTCGTTTAGCTGAGATTAGATCATTTATTGACCAAAAATTAGGATTTTTTTACAAGCGGATAATAAATCAATTGAATGATGTTTCCATCAGGGTCGGCGCAGTAAACACTCCGCGATCCATCGCGATGATCTTTAGGAAGAGCTTTTATCGTAACATTTTGGTTTTTAAGATACTCAAACCAGGTATTTACCTCCTCCCGTTCTGCCAGAAAGAAGCCGATATGGTCTAAATGTTGATATTTATCAGGCTTAAAGTCAGCGGGCGCTCGATGCAAAGCCAGATTATCTGTCCCTGATGTGAGATAAATATTATTTTCATCCGGGTTCCATTCGATAGCCATTCCCAATATTTCAGTATAAAAATGAACACAAGCTTCAAAATGTTTAACAAACAGTGCGACATGGCGCATGCCTGTTGTAGGCTTGGGTTTTTGCATATATACCTCTTAAACATTAATTTTTTATACCTCCTTCCCCTTTCCCCTTCCT
>DATIJV010000170.1:0-4149 GCA_035478255.1 Gammaproteobacteria bacterium | reverse complement strand
TAACGAAAAATTTTTTGGTCTTTTTTACTGCTTATTACCTTACAGCCCGCGCCAATCGTGGGCTGGAAAGGTGGCTAAATTCCTTAGCTTGATGCCTATGCCCTTTCCCCTTCCTCCACAAAAAGCATGTGGAGGAAGGGGAAAGGGGAAGGAGGTATAAAAAATTAATGTTACAGTGTACTAGCCTACCTCATGAACCTGGAGAAGAGCTGCTTTTCAGAATAAGGGTCTTCCACCGTAGAGGTAACTATGCAATTAATGTGTATTTCCCGATTAGGATCCAGTTGTTCATTAATTTGATATAAACCCTTTTTATTTTTTATGCAATTTTGTTCTACTGCCGCCCTGAATCCAGTTAATTTAGGTATCAAAAAAAATTTTTTAACCATTTCTTTCACAAGACTACTTGCAACTCCTTTTGAGTTCACTAAACGACCTAACTCAGCCACTGTCATTGTGACAGAATCATCGCTTGTTAAAATAGTACGAAGCTTGCAGATAGCCGATATTTTAATTCTATTGTTATTTTCATTAATCACTTGATGTGTAAAAAATTTTTTTCTGGGAAGCTTAAGATAACAATCCAGCAATACAAGCAAACTTTCTACGTTTATGTCTTCGTTTTCTATTCGCTTTAACGCATCTTTTATTTGATCACGCGAAATGACTGGATCCATCAAACATTTTAATCCAAACAGGTGTGCTTTTATGGTCTGTTCAACTCTTCTCTGTTGTTCTGCTTCAGATTCTTTTAATTCAAGCTGCTCTACCTTGTACACCCACTCATTTGATCTTTTAAATACTCTTTTTGATCTTGCAAGCTCAGTATTCAAGCGTGGACCACGTAAGCTTGATGACCAGAACCTATAAAGTTGATCCAGACATTCCTGGCCCTCTGGATTCTTAGGATTATAAGCTTTATAGTTAATCGCTGCATCAGTATAGGTTCTTGTTATTGCTTCTCTCAAGCGAAGCTCACGAAGCTCATTTACGTCATTTTCAAGAACTTCTTCTACTGTATCAAAAGAACCTCTCTCTTTACTGCTATATGATTTAAACTCATTTTCGTCATTTTCAAGAGATTTTCCTTCTACTGTATCAAAAGAATCCCTCCTTTGACTGCCATATGATTTAAGCTCATTTTCGTTATTATCAAGAGCTTTTTCTTCTACTGTATCAAGAGAACCCCTTCTTTTACCGCCATATGATTTAAGCATAGTTTTAACATCCTTATTGATAATTCTCCCATTAAATTAAATCCTGTTTTTCTGGTGTTTAATACGCACAATCCCGATCAAACTAATCACCACCCACGCAATTTCAATCACAAATGAAGATAAATTCCAGTGAAAACACAGCGAATACAAAATCAAAACTGCGCCCAGTAAGTTATACACTTGATACACCATGCTATCGGATATCCAGCGTCCTGTGCTTAAGAAAAAATATGCAATAAGCAGCAGAATGACTCCTATTAAACCTACCACATCGGCAATTTTATATAATATTTCAAACATATTGTAATGCCTCTTTTATTATATTTACACCTGCATTGCTTCGATGCGCATTTTCACTCAAATATCGTCTCCACATTCTGGCACCTTTTTGGCCCTGATACAAACCCAAAATATGCCGAGTCATACTGGATAATTTCACATTATTTTTTAATTGCTGCTCAATATATGGAATAAATTTTTCAATCACTTCTTCTCTGACACTCATCTCAAAAGAAAAAATTTCTTTTGAAATCTCCGCCAATATATAAGGATTCGAATAAGCTTCGCGGCCGATCATGACACCATCTACAAAATTTAATTGTTCTTTAATTTCAGAAACGCGCTTAATTCCTCCATTAAGAATAATCGTTAAATCTGGAAAATCTTTTTTAATCGCATGCACGGTATCATATTGCAAGGGCGGTATTTCACGGTTTTGTTTAGGGCTTAAACCATTTAACCAGGCTTTACGCGCGTGGATAATAAAAATTTCACAACCGGCTCCCCTCACTGTTTGAATAAAATGTTTGAGCGCCTGGTAAGAATCTTCGTGATCCACACCAATACGGCATTTGACTGTGACCGGAATATTCGCCGCATTTCGCATTGCGGCTATACAATCTCCCACTAAAGCAGGTTCTAACATCAGACACGCGCCAAAACGCCCAGCTTTAACTCGATCACTGGGACACCCAACATTCAAATTAATTTCATCAAACCCAGAATCTTCTCCGAGCCGCGCACAGTGGGCCAATTTATCCGGCTCACTTCCGCCTAATTGCAATGCAAGAGGATGCTCGAAAGAATCAAATGCAAGCAATCGTTTATAATCTCCATGAATCAAGGCATTTGTCGTCAACATTTCGGTATAAAGCAAAACATGCGGCGAGATCAAACGCAAAAAATAGCGATCATGCCGATCAGTAAAATCCATCATGGGTGCAATTGAAATTTTACGATTAAGTGTTTTCATTGTTACAGTGGACAGGCTTCATTGAACTCCATTGTTTACAGCCGGGACATAACCAATGCAATGTTTTACCTGAAAAACCGCAGGAAACACATTGATAATCGGGTTTATCAGCCAATAATTTCTTTGTTAAATTATGCAAAATAATCAAATCCTCGCGTGCACGGCCTTCAGTGCTCGACATATATAAATTAATAAACAAATGCAAACCGCGCAAAGTCGGATAACGCCTGACATAATCAGCGACGTATTTGGCAGCTACTTTATCGCCTTTTCTTTTGCGAATTCGCTCAGATAAAATTAATACGACAGGAACATGCGGATATTGTTCCAGCATTTGCATTAAATAACTGACTAACTTTTCTTCTTCATTCAGCTCCTCATAACAGGAAGCCAGATGCTCGATAGATTCTGATAAATAATCAGGATTTTGATTTTTAATTTTTTTTAAATGTTTTAATGCAGCTTTGTGGTCGCCCTTACCCATTTCAATTCGTGCTTGTAATAAACTCGCGCGTACGCAATTGGGGTCAGCTTCCAAGGCTTGTATTAAATATTGGTTAGCTTGCTCACTTTGTCCTTTATGAAAAGTCATTTCTGCCAACTCACAATAATAATGCGCGATAGTTGGCTGCATATTTTTTTTCGTTGCCTGTCCAAGTTTGCCGGCGATTTGAATAGCATTTTCCCAGGCTTTTTCTTGCTGATAAATAACAAGCAAAGATTGCAATGCAGAAACATTAAATTCTTTAATATTAACCACATCTAAAAAAATTCGCTCTGCACGATCCAATACGCCAGCACTAAAATAATCTTGGCCTAATTCATATAATGATTGTTCACGGTAGGTTTTATCAAGCTGAGGCCGCGCGATTAAATTTTGATGGATACGAATCGCTCGATCGACTTCACCGCGGCGGCGAAATAATTTGCCCACAGCTAAATGGGTTTCGACAGTATTGCTGTCTACTTCGAGCATTTTTATAAAAATATCGACAGCTTTGTCGGGTTCTTCATTCAGCAGGAAATTTAAACCTAATAAATAATCTCGGGGTAAATTCATTTTTTGCGCGATAATACGGCTTTGGCGGGATTGATAGCCTAATAGCCATGCGCCAAATATCGCAGCAAAAATTAATATTAACCACCAGATTCCCATTAGTTTCTATCCTGTAATGGAATAGTTCGTAAATTTTGCACTTCTTTTTCTGCTATTTTTAATTTTTGTTTTAAACGATAATTTTTTATTTTAGCTTTTAATACTAACCAGCCTCCGACTAATAATCCTAAAAAACATCCTAATGAAAAAACTGAGACAAGAAGCAGGGAAAGCGGTAAAGTTTTTTGTCCCAGGTAATAGTTCATTGTGACTATCGTTGGGTTTAGCACTGCAAATGTGATGCCGATAATGATAATAATAAATAATAATATATATGTGACTATTCGCACAATGGACTCCTGCCGAGATTTAGAAATGGGATTGTAGCATTATTAAGCGGGATGTTTCATGTATAAAAGGGGGTTAGTACACTGTAACGTTAATTTTTGGTCATTCCTTCTCTTTTTTACCTCCTTCCCCTTTCCCCCACTGCCATTAAGTTAAGCGAAAGCTGATTAGAGCGTCATCCCGGAATTTAGTAGCGCTTAATTCGCGTTCTTTGCGAATTTAGCGCTACTTAATGT
>DATIJV010000169.1:0-18026 GCA_035478255.1 Gammaproteobacteria bacterium | reverse complement strand
GGGGACGCTCCGATACAGATGTGCTGAGTTAGAGCGTCCCCCTTCCTCTAAACGTGCTTTTCGTTTGGAGGAAGGGGAAAGGGGAAGGAGGTCAAAATAAAGAACCGCGAGATTGTCACCAAACGCTTACCTCGAAGACCGTGAGATGAAATATCCAGGTCAAGAAGTATTATCTGGGCCCTGATTGTCGATGCTGATCCTCTTTTTTCCCTAGTAATTTATTTGCGGCTTTTTTAAGCACAGAATCCTTTGGCTTTGTAATAGAGTCACTTATAGCTTTTGTTGCATACGGGCTTGAGTTAGTGAGGTGCTCTCCATTTTTTAATTTAGTCCTTACTGCGGCACACTCATGAACAGCAATATTTCCCTTGTTATCAGTAACAGTAGATTTACTAACAGCCTGGATAATATTAATCAAAAATTTTTGTTCCTCACCTTTTGAACGCTTTGCATGATCTGCTGCTACTTCTAGTATCTCATACAATTTTTCTCGGTCACTGCTACGAGAATTGACAATACTACGTATTGCCCTTACCGCTTCCGGCGGTCTATTAAAAAAGCTTATCTTACTTGTCTTTTGTTTATTCCAATCGTCATTTGCCTTACCTTTTATTGCATCCAATAAATCCTTTTCGGGCCCCACAAGCGGCGCTTTTTTAGCTGCTTCTATTATTTTGTTTGAAGGTAATATATCCTCACTCTGCCGAACCAGCCACTCCTCATCTTTTCGAGTTTTTTCCTCGTTGTCACCAGGAATATCGTCTGTCATAAAAACCCCCTTCTATGATTAGCTATTGTCTAATTATAGCACAAAAGTATTCGATAGTGGGCGGCAGTATTACGCAGACTATTAAGAACTTATGACCAGCCCCATCTCCTGCACCGCATCCCGCTCTTTACGCAATTCATCCAGCGTCAAATTGAATTTTTGCTGCCCAAATTCATTTTGTGTCAATCCTTTAATTACCTTCAATTCGCCGCCTTCTATTCGACAAGGAAATGAGAAAATAAGCCCTTCATCCACGCCATATTCCCCTTCTGAACAGAGCGCTGCAGAAAAACTTTCGCCAAAACCCGTATCGTGCGATAAATTATAAACGCCCGTCAACGCTGCATTAGCTGCAGAAGCCGCAGAAGATGCACCGCGCACTTTAATGACTTCCGCACCACGTTTTTGAATAATCGAAATAAAATCATTTTGCAGCCATGCAATGTCGTGAATGACATCCGCTGCAGATTTTCCATGAATTTTTGCGTGATAAAAATCTGGATACTGTGTCGCAGAATGATTTCCCCAAATCGTCATTTGCGTGACCGCTGTCACATCCACATTCGCTTTGATCGCTAATTGTTTACGTGCACGCAATTCATCGAGCGTCGTCATCGCGTAAAAACGATTGCGTGGAACATCTGGTGCGTTATTCATTGCAATCAAACAATTCGTGTTGCAAGGATTTCCCACAACAAAAACGCGCACATCATCTGCTGCATGATCGTTTATCGCACGGCCTTGGGCTGTGAAAACTTTCCCATTAATTTTCAATAAATCAGAGCGCTCCATTCCTTCCTTGCGCGGAACTGCACCGACCAAAATGACCCAATTCGCATCCCGCATGGCTTCATTCACATCAGATGTGCAAATGACTTTTTTCAACAGTGGAAAAGCGCAATCATCCAATTCCATTGCGACGCCTCTCAAACTCGGCAAAGCAGGCTCCAATTCTAATAACTGCAATTCAATTTCAACATTGGGCCCGAGCATCTGGCCTGAGGCAATTCTAAATATTAAGGCATAACCAATCTGGCCAGCCGCACCGGTCACAGCAACTTTGACGTGTTTTCTCATATATTTTTACTCCTGATAATTTGGGAGTATTTTATCCTGTGACAAAGATAAGATGAAGCGTTAAAATCTGACCATGCTAAAAAATATACCTTTAAGTCTCTACATCCACATCCCTTGGTGCATACGAAAATGCCCTTATTGTGATTTTAATTCTCATGCGGCAAGTGATGAATTGCCCGAGGATTTGTATATCGAAACCTTGATCAAAGACCTTGACCAGCAAATTAATTTGCTGGAAAACCGTCCGTTGTTAAGTATTTTTTTTGGCGGCGGCACGCCCAGTTTACTGACTCCAAAAGCAATTGAAAGAATCTTGTCTCAAGTGGGCAGGCGCCTGGAATTGACCGAAAATATTGAAATCACACTGGAAGCCAATCCAGGCACAGTCGATGAAGCACGCTTTGCCGGATTGAGAAGTGCAGGAGTGAATCGTTTATCGATTGGTTTGCAAAGTTTGCAAAATGAAAAATTACAGGCTTTGGGACGTATTCACAATCGCGACCATGCGTTACGCGCAATCGATTCAGCGATGAAAGCAGGCTTTCTGAATTTTAATCTGGATTTAATGCATGGTTTGCCCCAGCAATCCCTTGAAGATGCATTGCAGGATTTACACGATGCATTGCAATTTAAACCACCGCATTTGTCTTGGTATCAATTGACGATAGAACCGAATACTTTTTTTCATCATCAACCGCCGGTTTTGCCGGAAGATGAAACACTCTGGGAAATCCAGGAAAAAGGAAAATCTGTTTTGCAGCAGGCGAACTTAAATCAATATGAAATTTCCGCTTATGCAGAGGCAGGGCGAGAATGTATTCATAATAAAAATTACTGGGAATTTGGGGATTATCTGGGAATTGGTGCGGGCGCGCATAGCAAAATAACCGATACGCAAAAACAAATTATTGTCCGCCATTCGCAATTAAAAAATCCTCGCGATTATTTGGATCCGAAAAAAAAATTAACGGTTTCAGAAAATATTTTGTCGGAAAAAGATATTTGTTTTGAATTTATGTTGAATGCGCTGCGTTTGAGACAGGGTGTTTCTTTGGATTTATTTATTTCGCGAACAGGTTTAAATATTAAAACGCTGGAGCCCATGCTGAGTTTTGCGAAAGAAAAAAAATTGATGGTAGAAGATCAAAATATTCTTTGCGCGACAGAAATGGGACAGCGATTTTTGAATGATGTGATTGGGTTGTTTTTGCCTTAATATACGATTAACACAAAAACTGGCCGCACTTCGCATCCAATAGATGATAAGAAATCCCCAGCGCAAGAAAATCAGGGTATTTAATTTGAGAATTACTGTAAAACAATCGGGTATATGACAAATCTGCCACCCAATTTTGCGTCATATCATAACTGACGCCGATCGCAGCCATGGGGCGAAACACAGAAGAAGTTGAGGTGCCAATCGATACGCTCTGGACTTTTCCGCTAGTTTTAGTAAAAAAATACGCGCCGCCCAGTTTGCCAAAAATATCAAAACCGGAATCCCAGATCGGCAGCATTCCTTTCCCTAATATATCAAAACTGCCTGCACGGGTTTTAACATTGTTTGAAAAAGTATTGGTTTTATACGACATCGAGGAATAATAAATAAAGCCGCCTTCAATTGCAGCATATTCATTCATGTTGTAACCCGCTAATAAACTGGAACCGACACCGCTTCCTTGAGGTTTTACGGTTTCAACCACACCGGGGGAAATCGTGACAGATTGGTTTTGCCCGTGCAGATTAGACTGGCCGACCATTAAACCAAAATAACCGCCTTGACCGGTGGCGTGAGCTGCAGTGATCAAGCCCATGACAATACAAAATACAGAAAATTTTTTTATAATTTTTACAAGCATGATGAAATCCTCTTCAAGTTGGGGTAGCCCGAATATTTCATCATGAAGCCTTAGAAAAAGCTTAAAGGCCGCGTGATGACAAGGCGCGAGTCAAAAATGTTTCAGGAGCATATTGAAATATGTGACTGAAATATTTTTGACTCGCAACGCAGTCAGCATGCGGTCTTTGAGCTTTTAATGAGGCGTCATGATGAAATATTCGGGTTAGCTTGCCTAAAGGATTGAATAAAGTCTAGTCCCTCATTCTCTTTTTTACCTCCTTCCCCTATCCCCTTCCTCCAAGAAAAACACTTGGAGGAAGGGGGACGTTCTAATTAAGCGCATCTATATCGAAGCGTCCCCCTTCCTCTAAGCGGTGCTTTTCCGCTTAGAGGAAGGGGAAAGGGGAAGGAGGTATTAAAAATTAATGTGACAACGTTAGTATTTAATAAACTGCAACTCCCAAATTTCCCGCCCGCACTCTCGGCCGCGCTGCTCAAACTTGGTCATCACTGGGCGCTGCAAAGAACGATCAGAATATTGTCCGGCACCCATTTTATTTTGCAATCCATTCACATTCGACAATACTTTCATCATATGCAAAGCATAATGCTGCCAATCTGTCGCCAAGTGAATCGTGCCATTTTCTTTTAATTTAGCACAAACACGTTGAATAAAATTTTCCTGAATCAAACGGCGTTTGTGATGTTTTCGCTTGGGCCAGGGATCCGGGAAAAAAATCTGCACCACATCGAGACTGCTGTCTTGAATACATCGCTCAAGCACTTCCACCGCATCCGCATAATACACCCGAATATTCTGCAATTCTGCCCTCTCTATACCTTGCAGCAATAAACCAATCCCAGGCAAATGTGTTTCAATCCCAATAAAATTCTGCAAAGGATGTGCTTTCGCCATTTCCAGCAAGGAATAACCTGAACCAAAACCAATTTCCAGACACGTTTTTGCCTTGCGGTGAAATACATTTGACAAATCAATTGCACCATCTTGTACATTCAAACCAAATTGCGGCAACAACTCATCGAGCGCACGTTTTTGTGCATCTGTCATGCGGCTGTCACGGCGTACAAAACTCTGAACTCGCCGCATGGGAAATTTTTTTTCTATCATCTCGTCTCACTCATTATTTTTTTTAGATACATCAGCAATCATTTTTTGTTTTAAATGATATAAATTATTTTCCAATCCAATGATTGGCTCACTCGTTTGTAAAAATTGTTCAATCTGGTTTTTTGCAGTGGCGCGTATATCATGAATCGATGGCAGCTGCGCGATTAATTTTCCCCGGCGAAATACAGGTTTAAGCAAATCAGTCGATGAATCAAAATCTGTTAATTTAATTGCTGCGTGTGCGCCATCGAGAGGAAAACAGTCTGGCGTATCGGAAATTCCCAACTTAAGATCATAAATGACATCCACAATTTTTTGATCTTCCCGCATAAAACGCCGTACTTGATGAATGCCCGGATTAGAAATTTTCACTATTTGTTCCGATAGTTTTAATTTATAAATCCATTGGTCCTTTTCATCTTTCAGCGCAGATAATTTATAAACGCCATCTAAGGCAGGATGATCATACGCTGTCGTCAAGTGCGTCCCCACACCCCAAACTGTAATAACGCCGTCATTTTCCTTAATTTTTTTAATGATATATTCATCCAGACTATTGCTCGCAATAATTTTCGTTTGTGTAAAACCTGCTGCATCGAGCATTTGCCGCGCTTTTTGACTGAGCATTGCCATATCACCCGAATCCAGACGAATTCCGCGCAATTCCCCGCCATTTTCCCGCAATTTTTTCCCAGCTTCAATGGCGTGACGCACACCGGCAAGCGTGTCATAGGTATCAACTAACAAAATACAATTGTGCGGCATGACTTTCGCATACGCAGAAAAAGCCTGCATTTCATCGGGAAATGCCGTCACCCAACTGTGCGCATGGGTCCCTGAAACGGGAATCCCATATTTTTTTCCCGCAAGAACATTGGACGTTGCAGCACAACCGCCAATATACGCTGCACGGCTTGCGGACAAGGCACCATCCGGCCCTTGCGCGCGGCGCAAACCAAATTCCAGAACAGGATCGCCTGCCGCCGCCTGACACACTCGAGCTGCTTTTGTCGCAATTAACGTTTGAAAATTAATGATATTTAACAAAGTAGATTCAAGCAGTTGCCCCTGAATGAGCGGGCCTTTGATTCGCAGTAAGGGTTCGTGCGGAAATACAACCGTACCTTCAGGAATCGCATCAATATCTACACTCAACCTCAAGTTTTTTAAATACTCCAAAAAATCATGCGTAAATAAATCACCATTATCGGGTGCTTTCAATGTCGCAAGATAGTTGAGATCATCTTCAGCAAAATGCCAATTCTCTAAAAATTCTGCGGCGATCGCCAATCCGCAGGCAATCGAATAATGGCTTTTAAACGGCTGCTTCCGAAAAATCTGATGAAATACCGCTTCACGCTCGTGAAGATTAAGCTTCCAGTAACCATAAGCCATGGTTAATTGGTATAAGTCAGTCAATAAAGGAGAAATCACAAAATTTTATCCATATCTTTTATCTTTTACATTATACTTCAATTTATGATTATTCTTGAACATATCAATAAAAATTATATGACCTCCCGGGGGCCGGTTGCCGCATTGCAGGATATTAATCTTGAGATCAAAGCAGGCGAAATTTACGGGATTATCGGTCAAAGCGGTGCGGGTAAAAGCACGCTCATTCGCTGCGTGAATTTATTGGAAAAACCAACAGATGGGAAAATTTTCATCGAAAATGCTGAGTTGACTGCACTTTCAGAAGACGATTTACGCAAAGCGCGCCGCAAAATCGGCATGATTTTTCAGCATTTTAATTTATTAAATTCGCGAACTGTTTATGAAAACATTGCACTACCGCTTGAACTCGGCCGCCAAAATAAACAAGAAATTGCCAAAACGATCAATCCACTCCTTGAATTGACCGGTCTTTCCGATAAAAAAAAATATTACCCGGCACAATTGAGCGGCGGACAAAAACAGCGCGTCGCCATTGCGCGCGCATTGGCGTCTAATCCTCACGTGCTGTTATCTGACGAAGCGACTTCTGCGCTTGATCCTGAAACTACCCACACGATTCTTGATTTGCTAAAAAATATTAGAAATACTTTAAATTTAACGATTCTGTTGATTACGCATGAAATGTCTGTGATCAAAGCCTGTTGTGACCGCGTGGGAATTTTACAAGCCGGACGTCTCATTGAAGAAAATGAAGTCGGTGAATTTTTCGCGCATCCAAAAACTGCCATCGCAAAAAGTTTTATTGTATCTTCGTTAAAACAAACGCTGCCTTCCATCATTGAAGAACAAATCGCAGCGGAAGATCATCCAGAACATCATCCCATTTTGCGTTTGTGGTTTTTTGGCGGAGCGGCAACAAAACCCATCATGGCGCAGCTCATGAACCAATTCAATTTGCGCATTAATATTTTGCAAGCGAATGTGGAGTATATTAAAAAACATGCGATGGGCATTATGATTTTAGCGATTTCTGGCGAAAAAAAAGATATTGCAGCGAGTATTCAGCATTTACAACAATTAGGCGTTCAAGTCGAGGTGTTAGGTTATGTCCCAAATGATATTATTCCTTTTGCTTGAGTCCACACTCGAAACACTTTATATGGTCACAGCGGCGAGTTTACTGGCTATAGGGGTTGGATTACCGCTCGGCACAATTTTATATATCACGCGCAAGGGGAATATTTTAGAACACGTATTCCTTAATCATATTTTATCGACGATCGTCAATATGACACGCTCGATTCCTTTTATTATTTTAATGATTGCTGTCATTCCGTTGACACGTTTTCTCGTTGGTTCATCCATCGGCACGAATGCCGCGATTGTTCCATTAAGTTTAGCTGCAATGCCATTTCTCGCACGCGTGGTAGAAAATGCCTTGCTCGAAGTCAATAAAGGATTAATTGAAGCAGCAACTGCGATGGGCGCCACAGTTTGGCAAATTATTACGAAAATTCTGCTTCCTGAAGCATTGCCTGGAATCATTAATGGTTTGACCTTGACCATCATCAGTTTAATCGGTTATTCCGCAATGGCAGGTGCTGTGGGCGGCGGAGGTTTGGGCGATCTTGCAATTCGTTATGGCTATCAGCGTTTTAATGCTGGTATCATGCTCTTAACAATCGCCATTATGATTGTGTTTGTACAAATGATTCAATATATCGGCGATAAAATTGCGAAAAAAATGACGCATTCCCGGGGGGTATAGTGAAAAAATTATTATTTATTTTATGCGGTTTGCTCGCATTAATCGCGTGCAGTCCAGAAGACAAAACGACGTTAAAAGTCGGAACGATCTCAGGCCCTGAAACAGAATTGATGGAAACCGCGAAACAAGTCGCTGAAAAAAAATATCATCTCAACATCAAAATTATCGAATTCACAGATTTTGTTCAGCCTAATGCCGCACTGCATGATGGGAGTATTGATGCGAATATGTTTCAACACCAACCTTATCTCGATCAACAAATTAAAGATCGCCATTATTCACTCGTCGCAATTGGTAAAACATTTGTTTATCCAATGGGAGTTTATTCCAGCAAAATTAAAAATTTGCAGGATTTACCTCTGCGAGGAACCATTGCAATTCCAAATGATCCGAGCAATGAAGGCCGCGCGTTGTTATTACTGCAAAAAGCTGGAATCATTCAGTTAAAAAAATCGGCGGGACTTTATGCAACCCCTCATGATTTACAAGCGAACCCAAAACAAATTCGATTTAAAGAATTAGACGCAGCACAACTGGCGCGAAGTCTGCCCGATGTGGATGCGGCAGTGATTAATACAAATTATGCGGTGCCTGCTGGGCTGTCACCTTCTAAAGATGCCATTTTTCGTGAAGGGGCGGATTCACCGTATGCGAATATTATCGTGATTCGTACAGATGAAAAAGATGACCCGCGCATGAAACAATTGGTTGATGCGTTTCAATCGGAAGAAGTTGTTAATGCTGCAAAGAAAATTTTTAACGACCAGGCTGTTCGTGCGTGGTAGACTATTATTTTCAATTTTAAAGGATCATATTCATGGATTTTAAAAAATTTGGAATACTGAGTCTTTGTTTGCTGGGTGCAGGATGTGCATCTCAAATGTCGAACAATCCCCCTTCTGAAAAACTCGCTGCGCAATATACGCAAGGCAGTCCTGAGCAATTATTTAATACCGGGGAAAAATATGCGAAAGGAATTGGCGTAAAAACAAACTATGTCGAAGCTGCAAAATATTATCGAGGCGCCGCACAAATGGGTAATCCCAAAGCGGAATATGCTTTAGGTTATATGTATCGCACTGGCCGGGGTGTTCCACGAAATTATAATTTGGCATCGCTTTGGTTTGAACGGGCAGCCGCGCAGGGAAATTCAGATGCGCAATACAGCCTGGGCGTGCGTTACATGTTAGGCCAGGGAACAACGCAGGATTATACCCGAGCACTGCAATGGTTTGAAAAAGCTGCGAACCAGGGTAACCCTTATGCCGAAAATCAATTGGGCTTTATGTATGCTGCTGGAAAAAGCGTTCCGCAAAATTATGGAACGTCTATCCAATGGTATCAAAAAGCAGCGGGCCATGGTTTGGCAAGCGCGCAGTATAATTTGGGATTAATGTATGCAAATGGTCTTGGCACACCGGTTGATAAGACCAAAGCCAGTGAATTATTTAAAATGGCAGCGGCAAAAGGATTTGATCCGGCGAGGCAGGCAACCGAGCAAAATTAAATTTTAATGTCCCTTTCCCCTTAGACGCTTAAGACGCTTAATTAGAACGTCCCCCTTCCTCCAACAAGCTTTTCGTTGGAGGAAGGGGAAAGGGGAAGGAGGTAAAAATAGGAAAAACTCATGCACGTTGCACGCAAGCGCTTCGGCCAGCACTTCCTGCAAGACAAACAAGTCATTCAATCCATCATAGATGCCATTGCCCCGCAGCCCGGCCAGCACCTCGTTGAAATTGGGCCAGGCCAGGGAGCATTAACTTTACCGCTTTTGAAAAAAACAGGTCAGCTCGAAGTTATCGAACTAGACCGCGATTTAATTTTGCCTTTGAAAGCCCGCTGTGCTGAAAAAGGCGAACTGATTATCTATCAAGCCGATGCGCTCAAATTTGATTTCAATCAATTAATCAAAGATTCGCGCGCTTTGCGCTTGGTCGGTAACCTGCCTTACAATATTTCAACGCCGCTGATTTTTCATTTATTACAATACGCAGCACACATTCATGACATGCATTTCATGCTGCAAAAAGAAGTCGTGGACCGCATGGCAGCGCGAACAGGCACTCCTGCTTATGGACGTCTTAGCATCATGGTGCAATATCATTGCCGCGTAGTTTCTTTATTTAACGTGACTCCTCACGCATTCAATCCACCGCCGCAAGTAGAATCCAGTATTGTGAAACTGGTTCCGCATCGCGAATTTCCTTATCAAGCAGTTGACTTTGCGCATTTTGCTTATCTGGTTAAAACCGCGTTTTCACACAGACGAAAAACTTTACGAAACAGTTTGCGTAACGTCATCACTGATGAAAATTGGGAAAATGTTCAGATTGATTCGCAATTGCGTCCTGAACAATTAAGCTTGGGCGAATATGTAAAATTAAGTAATTCTCTGGTGAATTCAGATGGCAACCTACGCGATCGGTGATCTTCAGGGTTGCTTTTTTGCATTAGAAAAACTATTGCAAGAAATCGCGTTTAATCCGAACCAGGATAATTTATGGTTCACAGGTGATTTGGTTAATCGCGGGCCGCAATCATTAGAAACTCTGCGCTTCATTAAAAATCTCGGAAAAAATCAGCGAATCGTTTTAGGTAATCATGATTTGCATTTATTGGCTGTCGCGCATGATGCGCATCAGGGTTGGCCCGATGATACGTTAGCGCCGATCTTGAAAGCAAAGGACCGCGAAGAATTAATTGACTGGCTCCTGCATCAGCCGCTGCTTCATCATGATGAAGCTTTGGGTTTTACCATGATTCATGCGGGACTCGCGCCGACCTGGGATTTATCGATCGCAAAAAAATTAGCGGGTGAAGTGGAAAGTATTTTGCAAAGCGATCAGCGAAAAGATTTTTTGGAACATTTATATGGAAATGAGCCTCGGCAATGGCATGATGATTTAAGAGGTTGGGAACGTATTCGATGTATCGTGAATTATTTGACGCGTGCGCGGTTTTGTCATCGCGACGGCAGTCTCGAATTAAAAACGAAAGAAAACATGCGTCTTGATCAGACAGATTTAATCCCGTGGTTTCGCGTTCCAAAACGACGCACTCAGGAGTTAAATATTATTTTTGGGCATTGGGCGGCGTTAGGCGGCGTGACACAGACAGATCATACGTTTGCACTGGATACGGGATGTATCTGGGGATATTCTCTGACAGCAATGCGCCTGGAAGATGAAAAACGGTTTAGTGTTTCATGTAAAAAATAACGGGTTTTTACTGAGAATTGGCACAATCAAACTTCCTTATCCACACTTCTCACCACAGGTCTTTCATCCAAACTATTTTCATCCGCATACAACACATCTCTTCCCCATTCCGCCCACGACCCATCATACAAAGCATGCTGCGAATGCTCCATCAACTCCAACACAAAATTTAAAATCGGCGCTGTCATCCCCGATCCGCACATCGTCACAATTGGCGCTGCCAGATCAACCGAAATATCTGACAATAATCTACGAATTTTTTCTAATGGTAAAAAACGTTTTTCTTTATCAAAAAAAGAGGTATACGGAAATGAAATGCTATTGGGAATATGTCCCGCTCGCATATTCGCTCGCGTTTCAGGGCTGCCCGCAAATCGCATGGCATGCCGCATATCAATAACTTGCTCAGCTTGTGAGATAATATTTTTTTTCATCTCGGTTAATGAACGCAGTAATTTCGGCTGAAATTTCGAAGAATAGGATCGTTGTGTCGTTGAAGTTTCACCTGATATGATTTTTCCGCCATATTTTTCCCACGCCGCCAATCCGCCGTCCAAAATATAAAGCTGATGCGGATTGTGCCCAAATATTCGCATCATCCATAATGCTCTGCAGGAAGAATGCAAATCACTGCTATCATAAAAAATAATTTTGTAATCATCGCGAATGCCAAATGCACCGAGCTTTTCATTAATTATTTTCTCATCCTGAATCAGCCTGTTAGGAACAGGGTCCTCAGTATCATGAAAAACATTCAAATCAAAAAACTGCGCATCGATAATATGTTTTTCAACAAATTCCTGCTTCGCATCTCTTTTTGTCTCCGGCAAATGCCAGCTCGCATCGAGAATAATCAGCGATTTTTGATTTTTGCGGAATTTATCCAGTTGAGCAGGATTAATTAACCAGGCCATCGTTTTATACCTCTCGCTAATGTATCCAATCCTCAATATTTAAATGAGGAACACGTGAAAATTCTTTTTTGTTATTGGTAACAAGAATTAAATCCATACAGCGCGCATGAGCAGCTATCATAGTATCCAGCGAACCGATAGGCATGCCTTTTTTTTCAAGATAAGCTCTAATTCTACCGTAATGATTTGCTGCATCTTCATTAAAAGGCACAATTTCGAGTGGTGCAGTAAATTCTTCCAGAGCAGTTTTATTCTTTTGTTGATGTTGACTTTTATGAACACCAAATAAGAGTTCGGCAAATGTGATAGATGAAATACAGATATCACCTATATCCAATGTTTTGAATCTCTTCAAGGCTTTTTCTGGGTGCTTTTTAATAATGTAAATGCATGTGTTTGTATCTAACATATATATCATGAAAAAAAATCTTCCCGTTCTTGTTGTTTTGGCTGTTCCCTTGTTTCCATAAAATCATCAGAAAATTTATGAATACTTTCAAATAAAGATTCCCAGGGATTTTTGACAGGCAGCAAAATGGTCAGCCTTCCTGCTTTTTTAATGAAAACTTCATTCCCGTCAAAGCGGAATTCTTTGGGCAATCGAACTGCCTGGCTTTGGCCATTTCGAAACAATTTTGCTGTTTTCATTACGACACCCCTAAAGTATATATTTTTAAGTATATACCTTTTAAAGAGAAAACGCAAGAAAGAAGAATTATCCTAAGAATTATAACCAATAAACAAACACAAACAAAAACAACCACACCACATCCACAAAATGCCAATACCAGCTTACCGCCTCAAAACCAAAATGATGTTTTGCGGTAAAATGCCCTTTTAAACAGCGGATTAAGATAACAACCAGCATCAATAAACCAACCGTCACATGTGCCGCGTGAAAACCTGTCAGCATAAAAAATGTCGTGCCATAAATGCCGCTATTTAATGTCAAATTAAGCTCATAATACGCTTCATGATACTCAAATGCCTGACAACTTAAAAAAAGCACGCCTAATAAAATCGTCAGACTCAAGCCAAGATTAATTTGCCAGCGCCGATTTTTTTGTAAACCCCATTGCGCCCAGGTGACAGCAGCCGCACTGCTCAATAATAACAAGGTATTGAATGCAGGCAATCCCCAGGCTGGGATAACGGCTTTTGGGCCTTTGAACAAGTCGGGATTGGGGTTGCTTAATAAAGGCCAGATGGCTTTAAATTGCGGCCATAATTCGCTATGCGTAAAATTATTATTAACATCCCCGCCTAAAATCGCGACGGCCACATGCCGCGCATAGAAGAGAGCAAAAAAAAATATTCCGAAAAAAGCGATTTCTGATGTGATAAACCAAAACATGCCATAACGATAGGTTCGATCCACTTGCTGATTATGCAAGCCTCGCCGGCTCTCAACAATCACGGTGTTAAACCAGCCAGATAACGTATACGCTAACAAAATCGCGCCAGCCATAAAAAGATAATGGCCATACCAATTCTGGTGCAAAAGATTAATCACGCCAGTTAATATAAGAAATAATCCGCATGAACCGATGATCGGCCATTTGCTCGGAGAAGGCAAAAAATAACGTTTAATCATGCTGTTTTCCTTTTGGTCGTCACATCAAACAAAGTATAGGCTAACGTAATCACATGAATTTCTTCTGGAAGCTTTGTATCAACTCGAAAAACAACGGGCATTGCTCTGAATTCACCAGCTTGTAAGGTTTGCTGCCGAAAGCAAAAACATTCCAATTTATGAAAATATCGGGCAGAAACTTGCGGTGCAAAACTGGGGATAGCTTGTATCGTCATCGCATGATTTGAAGTATTTCTTACATAAAAATTAACAGCAAATTCTTTTCCTGTGTAAATTTTTAAAGTGTTTTTTTCAGGATAAAATTCCCAGGGTAAACTCTGATTAGTATTCGTCACAAGCTGGAGAGTAATCATTCGACCCAGTGAAGGATTAGCATAAACAGAATTAATTTCTGAAACATTCACGCCGCCATTTAATCCTGTGACTTGGCACACCACGCGGTAAAGCGGTACTAATGCAAAACTAAATCCGAACATTAATACTGCAAAACTTATTCCAGCAAGAACAGTTTTTTTAATCGATTTCGGCATGTTTTAGGCCTGCTGCAAAAGTATGATAAGGTGCGGGAGAAGGTACAGTCCATTCGAGTCCATGCGCGCTTTCCCAGACTTTCGCACTCGCCTGTTTGCCGCCGCGAATAGTCATCATGATATTGTAGAGAAAAATAAGCTGCGCGGCGCCCAATACAAATGCGCCTATGCTTGCCATCATATTAAAATCTGCATATTGCAAAGCATAATCTGGAATGCGGCGCGGCATGCCTGCTAATCCTAAAAAATGCATCGGGAAAAAAGTCAAATTTACAGAAATAACTGTAATCCAGAAATGAATTTGTCCGAGACGTTCATTGTAATAATGCCCTGTCCATTTCGGTAACCAGTAATAAATCCCTGCAAAAATTGTAAAAAGTGCTCCAGTCACTAACACATAATGAAAATGTGCGACGACAAAATACGTATCAGTATATTGATAATCAGCAGGAACGATCGCCAGCATCAAACCGGAAAATCCGCCGATCGTAAATAAAAAAACAAACGCGATGGCAAACAACATCGGTGTTTGAAAAGTCAGTGAACCGCGAAACATCGTTGCAACCCAATTAAAAACTTTAATACCGGTCGGAACAGAAATGAGCATCGTCGAACACATAAAAAATATTTGTGCGGGCAGCGCAAGTCCTGAGGTAAACATATGATGTGCCCACACAATAAAAGAAAGAAAGGCAATGGCTGCAGTCGCGAGCACCATAAATTTATAGCCAAATAATTTTTTATGACTGAATGTTGGAATGACTTCAGAAATAATGCCAAAGCCCGGCAAAATCATAATATAAACTTCTGGATGTGCAAAAAACCAGAAAACATGTTGATATAAAACTGGATCACCGCCGCCTGCTGCATTAAAAAAACTAGTGCCAAAATGCCGGTCGAATAAAATCATCGTCACAACACCCGCTAAAACCGGCATCGCTATAATTAATAAAAATGCAGTGATCAACCACGTCCAAACAAATAAGGGCATTTTCATCCATGTCATACCGGGCGCGCGTAAATTCATGATCGTCGCCATCATATTAATGGCGCCCATGATGGAAGATAATCCCATCAAATGAATGGCAATCACGAGAAAATCCGTGCTGGGCGGTGCAAAAGTTGTTGAGAGCGGCGCATACATCGTCCAACCAAAATTCGGTGCGCCGCCAGACATCAATAATGTGCTGAGCAAAATTGAAAAAGCAAATGGCAAAATCCAGAAGCTCCAATTGTTTAAGCGCGGTAATGCCATATCGGGCGCGCCAATCATGAGCGGCACCATCCAATTTCCCAAACCTACAAAAGCGGGCATAATCACGCCGAAAATCATGATCAAACCGTGCAGCGTGACTAAAATATTATAAAAATTTGGATCGAATAAATTAAAACCCGGACGCAGCAATTGCACGCGAATCAATTCTGCCATCATTCCGCCGATAAAAAACATGACACCGCTAAAAATGAGATACAGTGTACCAATGTCTTTATGGTTTGTTGTAAATAACCAGCGTAAAATTCCTGTTTGGCGATGCGGCATAATCATCCTTTTTGTTTAGCGGCAGTGATCTCAGCAGGTTGCACCAGAGTATTTGTGTTATTTCCAAATGCATTGCGCTCATAAGTGATGACCGCTGCCAATTCTTCATCCGTATATTGATCTTTAAAAGCTTGCATTGCTGTGCCGGGTTTTCCATGCAAAACAATATCAATGTGATTGGCAACCGGCCCTAAAGCTATTTTGCTTTTCTGCATGCTGGGAAATACGGGCGGCGCACCGCTGCCATCGGGTTTATGACAGGTGGCGCACATATTCATGTAAACGGTTTCGCCTTTTTTCATGAGCTCAGGCAGTGTGAGTTTTTTGGCTGTAGCTGGCAGAAGAGGAGCCGGAGTTGCAGCAGGTTCAGGAGAAATTGCCGGTTTAGCAGGCAAGGCGGGCAAGGCAATTCCTTTTTGTGTCATGACCCATGTATCAAAATCTTTTTCCGGCATTGCTACTACAACAATTGGCATATAGCCATGATTTAAACCGCATAATTTTGAACATTGGCCATGATAAATTCCCGCGCGATTAATGCGTGTCCAGGCTGCATTAATAAACCCTGGAATAGCATCTTGTTTCACCCCCAAATCCGGCACCCACCAGCCATGAATGACATCATTGGATGTAATCAGGAAACGAATTTTTTTATGAATTGGCACGACCAGCGGATGGTCAACTTCGCGAAGATAAGCAGCATTTTTAGGCACTTTCCCTTGAATTTCAGCAAGAGAAGTTGCATTATTACTGAAAAATTTAATTCCTGAATCCAAGTATTCATACCGCCATCGCCATTGATAACCCGTTACTTTAACAGAAAGATCTGGCTCGGAAAAATCGTGAAGATGAATGAGGACACGTGTCGCTGGTATGGCCATGGCGACTAGAATAAGAAAAGGAACAATAGTCCAGGTGATTTCAAGCCAAAAATGTTCATGAAAATGCGCAGGCTTGGCGCCGAGGGATTGACGATGAAACAAAATAGAATAGATCATGACACTAAAAACGCCGATGCCAATGGCCACACAAATCCAGAAAATGGTCATATGCAAATGGTAAATATCATGGCTCAAAGGTGTCACGCCTTCAGTCATATTGAATGAGCTGCTTGCAAAAGCTGTCTTGCTTGCTAAAAAGAGGCTAAACAGGGTAAATTGGGCAGCTTGTTTGATAGGCATTCAACCATCCTTGGGTTTGATACAGCCGTATAATTATATAGTGAGGAACAACACCATGCAAAACTCAGTCAATCAAAACGATGCGGCAGCAGAATTAATGCGTGAATTAATTCAGGAAAAACGCTCTGAAAAACGCTGGAAAAATTTTCGTTTTTTTCTGGTGATAGCATTAATCATTGCGATAGGACTATTAATTTTTTCGACTTCTAATACACCCACAATGGATGATGAAAAAGGTTATGTGGCATTGGTCCGCTTAGATGGAATGATTGGCCCGGGTGAAGATTTTTCAGCAGAGACGGTGTTACCGGTATTAAAGCAGGCATTTAGCGATAAACAGGCAAAAGGTGTGGTGCTGGATATCAATTCGGGCGGAGGCACGCCGGTGCAAGCGTCAATCATTCATGATGCGATTCTCGAATTAAAAAAGAAATATGATAAAAAAGTGATTGTAGTGGGTGAAGACATGATGGCTTCGGGCGCGTATTTTGTAGCGGTTGCTGCTGATAAAATTTATGTGAATCCTAATACAATTACAGGTTCAATTGGCGTGATTATGAAAGAATTTGGATTTACGGATTTAATCAGGAAAGTAGGGGTTGAGCGGCGAGTTTATGCCTCAGGCGTGAATAAAGACCGCCTGGATCCTTTTCTTCCGCAAAGCCCGGAAGATATGGCGAAGATTCGCCAAGTGATTGGTGAGATCCATGAGAATTTTCAGCACGTGGTCGAGCAAGGACGTCAAGGTAAATTGCATGGAGAGCCTAAAGATTTATTTTCGGGTGATTTTTGGTCGGGACAAACTGCGTTGCAATTAGGTCTGGTGGATGCGTTGGGGAACCTGACGGACGTGTTGCATAAAGAGTTTCAAGTGTCGGGATATAAAGATTATAGTCATGAGCAGTCTATTGTGAAAAATTTGATGAGTCAGTTTGGAATGGCGTTGAATTTGGGATTGGGTCGGGAGAGATTTAAAGTTTCGGAAGAAATTTAATTTCGACTGTAAAGTTATTTTTTAATACCTCCTTCCCCTTTCCCCTTCCTCCACAAAAAGCATGTGGAGGAAGG
>DATIJV010000168.1:0-17463 GCA_035478255.1 Gammaproteobacteria bacterium | reverse complement strand
TTTTACTGCTTATTACCTTACAGCCCGCGCCAATCGTGGGCTGGAAAGGTGGCTAAATTCCTTAGCTTGATGCCTATGCCCTTTCCCCTTCCTCCAAACGAAAAGCGCGTTTAGAGGAAGGGGGACGCTCCGATACAGATGCGCTTAATTAGAGCGTCCCCCTTCCTCCAAGTGTTTTTCTTGGAGTTCGGTGCAAGGGGAAGGAGGTCAAAATTCCGGCCCCATCAGAAAGATTCAAGCCAAACAATTTTTGTGGTATCTTTTGCATAGAGTTAAAATCGCGATAGGAAAAGCATGAAACAATTCAGCCAGATAATAATCGCTTTATTGCTGCTTTCAGCAATAACAGGCAGTATGGCGGCTGAGCCTTTTCCTAAAGAAAACATATCACCGCCCTCCCCAGCCATCGCTCCTGATAAAAATACCCCTCCGGCAGTAGTCATGTCAGCAGCCGCAGATAACACAGACCCCAACAATCCGCTTCCCGCCGACACACAACCCGCCCAGGAGGGCCGTCTCTGGAACTTGCAAGATGCAGACATCTTAAGCGTCATCAATGAAGTCTCTCTTGAAACTGGAAAAAATTTCATCGTAGATCCTCGCGTCACTGGAAAAATTACTCTGGTTTCGAGCAAACCCATCAAACCTTCCGAAGTTTATCAAGTGTTTTTATCTGTTTTGGGATTAATCGGTTATTCAGCAGTCCCAAGCGGCAATGTCATCAAAATTGTTCCTAATATGGAAAGCGGCGAACACGCAACCAAAATCGTCAATCGCTTAGCACCCGGACGAGGAGATGAAGTCGTCGTACGCGTTATTCCACTCGACAATGTCTCTGCCAATCAATTAATTCCCATTATTCGGCCGCTGATGCCGCAATGGAGTAATATTTCTGCCTACACACCCGGCAATGTGCTCATTTTATTAGGACGTGCAGGCAACTTGCAGCGCATCGCTAATATTATCCGCGACATTGATCAAACTTCATCAACCAATATTGATGTCGTGCCCTTACACCAAGCCTCTGCCTCACAACTGGCAACTGTTTTAAATAATTTACAAAATGCTTCGCGCGCCACAGGTGATTCACCGCAAGTTTCTATTGCTGCCGATGAACGCAGCAACAGCATTTTATTAAGCGGCAACAAATCAGCGCGTCTGCATATGCGATATTTAATCAGTCATCTCGATATGCCCTCCAGCGGCTCCCAGGGCAACACGCAAGTCATTTATCTGCGCTATCTGCAAGCCGTAAAATTCGCGCCATTACTAGGCAAAATCGCGCAAAACATGCTGGGTAAAGATTTGGGAAAAGACAGCACGCCGCCTTCTTCTTCCTCGACTGCCGTCTCAAACAATATCACTGTTAATTCAGGCAATAATAATAAACAACCTGAAAACCGTACGACCATTCAGGCTGAACCTAACACCAATGCGATTATCATTACAGCACCCCCTTCCATGATGCGCGCCTTAAATGCCATTGTAGCCAAACTGGATATTCGTCCTGCGCAAGTTTTAGTGGAAGGCATTATTGTTGAAGTCAATCAAAGCGACTTGAAAAATTTAGGTATCCAATGGGGTTCATTGACTGGTGCCGCAACGATCCCGACACCCACCAATCCGAGTGATTTTCCGGTTCCGGGTGCCGGAAATGTAGGCATTATTCCCAATACGAGTCTAGTGGCTATTTTAAATATGTTAGAAAATACTTCAGGCACAAATATTTTATCCACACCCTCGATTGCCGTACTGGATAATCAAAAAGCGATTTTGGAAATCGGCCAGCAAGTTCCCATTCAAAGCGGTTCTTATGCGACAACAGGCGGCGCCAACACCGTTACGCCTTTTAACACGATTGATATGAAACCTGTCACTTTAAAACTACAAGTCATTCCTCAAATTAATCTAGGCGATGCTGTGCGGCTGATCATTAATTTAAAAAATGATTCCCTGCAAAATCCAAACTCACCCGGATTGACGCCGATTATTAACACCAGCAACATTCAAAATGCCGTTATCATTAATAGCTGTGATGTTCTGGTTCTCGGCGGTTTGATCAGCAACAATGTGAATGAAACCTTGAATAAAGTACCGATTTTAGGCGATTTACCGGTTGTCGGTTTGTTGTTTCAGCAAAAAAATCGTCAAGTGCAAAAGAAAAATTTACTGGTTTTTCTGAAACCGACTATTTTGCGAAATCCTGATGACTACACCACCATCACCAATACCAAGTACAATAAAATCCGTGATGTTCAAATTAACTGGCCGCAAGATTTATCCAAAACACCGGCGCGCGCGCCTTCTGTCCTGCCGCCCTGGCAAAATAATACCGAATTGCCCAAACCTTTTGAGAAGGTCAATTAATGCCTGCCGCTATCCAACCGATTCCTTTTTCGTTTGCTAAACGTTATGGCGTATTATTTGCGGGAATTGAAAATGATCAGGCAAAAATTATTTATCGCAATGTGCCGAATATTCTCGTATTAAATGAGTTACGCAGATATTTAAACCATCCTCTCATTCTCGAACAAGTGAACGAAGAAAATTTTAATCAATTTTTAATAAAAAGTTACGAAACCGATAGCAGCACAGCGATGCTCATGGCGGAAGATATGGGTGAATCTATGAATCTGTTTGACCTCATTCATGAATTGCCTAAGCCTGAAGATTTGCTAGAGCATCAAGATGATGCGCCGATTATTCGCTTATTAAATGCATTATTGAGCGAAGCCATTAAAGAAACTGCATCGGATGTGCATATTGAAACATTTGAAGATCGCGTCATGGTGCGTTTTCGTGTCGATGGAATTTTACGCGAAGTATTAGAACCGCAACGCATTTTAGCGCCATTAATTGTGTCGCGGATTAAAGTCATGGCAAAACTCGATATTGCTGAAAAACGCTTGCCGCAAGATGGGCGTATTACGTTACGCATTGCAGGACGTGCAGTGGACGTGCGCGTTTCCACCATGCCGACCAGTCATGGCGAACGCGTAGTCTTGCGTTTACTCGATAAACAATCTGCGCGGCTGGATATGGCAGATTTAGGTATGCTAAAACCGACTCTGCGATTAATGCAAAAATTAATTGAAATGCCGCATGGAATTATTCTAGTCACAGGCCCAACAGGATCGGGTAAAACGACGACGCTTTATGCCGCATTGACCTCGCTTAACACACACGTTCGCAATATTTTAACTGTCGAAGATCCCATTGAATATGACCTACCGGGCATTGGACAAACGCAAGTAAATTACAAAGTCAATATGACATTTGCGAAAGGATTACGCTCGATTTTGCGGCAAGATCCCGATGTGGTGATGATTGGTGAAATTCGTGATCTTGACACTGCACAAATTGCAGTGCAAGCGAGTTTGACTGGACATCTTGTTTTATCGACTCTCCATACAAACAGCGCAATTGGCGCAATCACGCGTCTGGATGATATGGGTATCGAACCCTTTTTGTTATCTTCCAGCCTGATTGGTGTGTTGGCACAGCGTTTAGTGCGTTTGCTGTGTTCTCACTGTAAAAAACCTCACACAGCCGATACCGCGCAATGTGATTTAATGAAAATCCCGCATCATCCAGCCCCTGTTATTTATCAGCCTGCAGGCTGCGATCAGTGTCGTCATACCGGTTATAGCGGACGCAGCGGTGTTTACGAACTCATTGTGATCGATGATAAATTACGCACCATGATTCATGATCATCAACCGGAATCACAATTAAAAAAATATGCGCGCACACTTTTCTTAAGCATTCGACAAGATGGATATAAACGCGTGCTTGCCGGCGATACATCTTTTGAAGAAGTTATCCGTGTAACAAGTGAGGAATAACAATGGGTGCTTTTCATTACACCGCCATTGATACGACAGGCACTAAACAAAAAGGATTGATTGAAGCTGAATCAGCAAAACATGCGCGGCAATTATTACGAGAAAAAAATTTAGTCCCATTGGATGTGACAGCTACGCATGAAAAATCAAGCAGAACTGCCCTGCATCCATCAAAAATTTCACGCAAACAATCGATGACCGTCAAAGAATTAGCGCTGATGACACGGCAAATGGCAACTTTGCTTTCCGCTGGATTACCTGTAGAAGAAGTTTTAACTGCGGTCGCTGAACAAACTGAAAAACCGCGCACCAAAGGCGTGATTTTATCTGTGCGCAGCAAAGTGATAGAAGGCCATGCACTGGCTTCAGCGTTACGAGAATTTCCGCAAAGTTTTTCAAATTTATATTGTTCGACCGTTTCTGCAGGTGAAAAATCAGGACATTTGGATATTGTATTAAATCGTTTGGCAGATTATACAGAGCAGCAACATGCAATACGTCAGAAAATTATTCATGCATTAATTTATCCGAGCGTTATGATTGTCGTTGCAATCGGGATTGTGGGATTTTTGCTGGAATATGTTGTGCCCAAAATGATTTCCGTGTTTAGCAATATCAATCAAAAACTTCCAGAAATGACGCAAGTTTTGCTTGCAATGAGTGCTGGTATTAAAAGTTATGGAATATATATTCTGCTGGGATTGATTTTGTTGATGATTCTGTTTCGTTATCAAATGAAAAAAAATATCCGTTTTCAGGAAAAAACACATGGTTTGATTTTACGAATTCCCATCATTGGCAATGCTATTAAAATAATTAACACAGCAAGATTTTCCCGAACGTTTGCGATTCTTTCCTCGGCAGGTGTGTCGGTTTTGGAAGCGATGACGATTTCATCAAAGCTTATTACCAATCTTCCGATTCGTCATGCAGTGGATGAAGCAGTGAAACGTGTGCGTGAAGGCGCGAATATTCATTTAGCTTTGAAACAAACGACGTATTTTCCGCCGATGAGTATTCATTTGATTGCAAGCGGTGAATCAAGCGGACAATTGGAAAATATGCTCGAACGTGCGGCGAATAATCAAGACAATGATATTACGCAGTTGATTGAGACGAGTCTGGCGTTATTTGAACCGATCATTATTTTGGTCATGGGTGCGATTGTTTTGTTTATTGTACTGGCGGTGCTGCTGCCGATATTTCAGTTGGACCAGTTTACGGGGTAAGATTATTTTTTACCTCCTTCCCCTATCCCCTTCCTCCAGCGGAAAAGCGCCGCTAGAGGAAGGGGGACGTTCTAATTTAGCACATCTGTATCGGAGCGTCCCCCTTCCTCCAAGTGTTTTTCTTGGAGGAAGGGGAAAGGGGAAGGAGGTATAAAAGCAAAGGAATTATCAAAAATTACTGTTACAGTTTTGCGTTACCAAAAATCACCCTGCCGGTCGTTTCGCTACCGTAATAAATTGCGGCGCATACCTCGGCACTGGCAGTGCAACTGATTCCCGCCAAACCGGAACAACACTCCCTAAACCTGATGTATAACTTGACACATTACTCGAAATCCCAAAGAAATAAATGCTGCTATTATCGCTCGCAGAGGCGAATATTTTCTGGTTCGACGAAATATTCGCATGAGCATTATTGCGAGTGAGTACATAAATCTTGCCGCCATGTAAATATTGGCCGCCAAAACGCGCATTCTCAGCTAGAGTCAAATCCATCGCGGAAACCACACCCGCTAACCCGACTCGCGCATTGCCGCGCAAAACAATCCGTGCGCCATTACTTTTTGCCCAAAAAATATAAACACAGGAATTATCACACACATTCAATTGTTTTAAATTCACATATCCTGCAACGGTTGTTAAGCTTGGCCCATACGCATTGACCGTCAAAAATTTGCTGTCCGCGCCGATGATATGAACTTTTCCACTCATGTTATTAATAGACCGAATACCGACGCGTCCGCTCACATCCACACGCCCGCTCCCTCGCATATTAATATCCAGACAAGGCGCATAAACGCCCAAAACAGAAATCGTTCCTGTTCCCATATGATTTATTTTTAATAAGTTCACATTCCCGCTCAATAAAACATTCCCGCTATTGGTCGAAGAAATGACAAGACCGTCGCTTGTTAAATTGCGCCCTTCCATATTCACATTGCCTGCAATTTTTAAACCGCGAAGATTACAGACACCAATACGCACTATCACATTTTTTAAATTAGCCATCTGTCCCTTATCATCATGCGCCTGCGTGACGATGATTGTATTACCTTCAACCCGTACCATCACTTGCCGGGTTGCATCATTGGGGCCCAACACCACAACGCTATTACGATTTTGTCCCCCCAATATTTGTACTTGAAAACATCCATTAAGGAGCACATGTGTAAACTGCGGCACTTTAACGGCAGAAAAAGTCATCGCTTTATCATTCGGCGCTAAATTAACGTAATTTTCTGTCGTAGCCGGTTCGCCGGTAAAAAACCAACGGGAAGCGCCGCGTGTCCATTTGACCGGGTTGAGATTAATGTTTTGCATCCAGGTTTCTGTCAGTAAATTTTGCTGGACGGAAGGAGCATTCGTATGAGCACAGCTGAAGAGAGTGAGAATACAAAAAAAAGCAGCAAGTAATTTCATAAATCCTCTCAATTGAATTTTCAAAATGTATCATAATTTTATGAAACCCGCATTAGCACATACAAATGCCCGTAAACAGGTTCATTATTCTGCATGCGTGTAATAGCCTGTTCATAATGGGCTACCACAAGATTATTCTCTTTTGCCAATAGTTCAATATATTTTTTTTGATGCGCGAAACGTCCTGATTGATTCATTTGATAATCATCGTTTTCGCTGATTTCCGTATTAAATGCAAAGGAACCTTTCACCCGCAACGCATGTTGAACATGCTGAAAAAGCGCGGTTAATTCGCCTATATAAACCAAAACATCTCCTGCTACAATCAAATCGTATTCATTATGTTTTTTGCTTAAAAAACTATTCAATTCATCACAGCAAAGCACATCATAAATTTTTTTTATGTCGGCAGCATCAAGCATTTTTTTTGATAAATCAACACCCGTTAAAGTTTTTGCGAGCGGCTTTAATATTTCACCACACAAACCCGTGCCGCAACCTAAATCCAGAATATTTAAAGAAACTGCATGAGGCCGTGTTATGTTGATCATTCGTTTCAAATGCGCAGGGATTTTGTAATCCAAAGCAGTCAATAAATGCTGTTCATAATGGTCCGCGTAAGCATCAAATAATGATTTGATATAATCTGTTGGCGCAGATAATAAACGCTGGTTTTGTGAAAGCGCCTGAATAGTGTATTGAATAGAAGAATTATCCGGCTGCAATCTTGCCGCTTCCTGAAAATGATGCAGCGCAAATGCAACATGCTGTTTAGCGAGAAATGCGACCCCCAGATTATTATGCGCTGCAAAAAAATCTGGGTCCTGTTGCACGGCTTTTTGATAATTCTGAATGGCACTGTCAATATTTCCCTGCTGCGTGTAAATGACACCTAAGTTAAATAAAATTTGCTTATCCTTCGGCATGATATCTAATGCTTTTAAATAATGTGTTTTAGAAAAATTTAAATCGCCTTTTTTCAAAAAACAGGCGGCAATATTGCATTGCGTTTCAAAATGCAGAGGAGCAGATTTTTCAATCTTAAGAAATTCAAGCAGTGCATCATCAATGTTTGTTTTCTGCATCAAAATACACGCCAGATGAAAACGTGCGGCAAAATGTTCAGGCGATAAATCCAATAATTTTCGATAAGTTTTTTCTGCCTCATCCAGCAAATTTTTTTTATTTAAAGCCAGCCCCAAATTATAATAAGCATCAATATATTGCGGTTCTTTTTTAATAACGCTGCTAAAGGCCTCGATCGCGTCAGAATATCTTTCCTGTGCATAAAAAACCGTACCTAAATTATTTAATGCGGAAGAATAACCTGGATTGTCTGTTAATATTTTTTGTAATACGCTAGCTGCCTGATCAAATAATCCTTGCGCTTTGAGTACATTTGCAAGATGCAATTGCAAAATAGAATTATCGGGCTGATATTTTATAGCAAGCTGTAAGTATTTAATCGCATCAGCAAAATTTTCTTTTTGTGCGTTGAAGATCCCTAATGCGTGCAAAGCATCAATGTCTCGCGGATTTTTTCGCAAAATAGCATGATACTTGGCTTCTGCCTGTTTAATATTATCTTTTTTCATTCCTTGGATCTCTATATAATTGAGATTATTTTAAGGTAAATCCAGCAATGAAGCGATTAATTCAGGCAATTAGGCGGCCCGTTCAGGCGAGAATAAAAATTCCCGGCTCAAAAAGTATTACCAATCGAGCACTGCTCCTGGCAGCCTTAGCCAATGGTGTGTCAGAAATTTCCTCTATATTGGTGAGCGATGATACCGTCACTTTTATTAATGCGTTGCGGCAGTTAGGCGTTATGGTTCAATTTAATGAAGCCACACAAACTTGCATTGTGGGAGGGAGCAGCGGCCATTTTCCTAAAAAAGAAGCTTCTATCTGGTGCAAAGACGCAGGCACTGCTGCCCGATTTTTATTAGCTGCATGCGCTGCTTCCCCGGGAAAATATACGTTTGATGGCGGAGAAAGATTACGCGAACGCCCTATTATTTCATTATTGAATATTCTTCATATGCAAGGCGCCCGGATTTTGCCGCCCCATGCAACGCAAATGCCTTTTACCCTTGAAGGGCGTGAAAAATTATTAGGCGGTGAAATTGAAATTGATGGTTCAGAAAGCGGGCAATTTATTTCAGCTTTGCTCATGGCCGCGCCTTTTGCGCAGGCACCGACTTTATTAAAAACCTCGCATTTAGTAAGCCGCTCTTATGTTGAAATGACGTGCACCATGATGGCTGAATTTGGTGTACTGGTACGGCGTTTGCATCAGGAGCGATTTTCTATTCCCGTGCCGCAGCGTTATACCGCGCGTGATTATGTTGTAGAACCTGATTTAACAACGGCATCGTATTTTTTTGCGGCAGCCGCGGTGACCGGGGGGCAAGTTATCATTCAGCCGATAGATATTAAACATTCCACGCAAGGCGATGCAAAATTTTTGACTGTTTTAGAAAAAATGGGTTGTATTGTAACAGAAACAGCTACGGGCCTGATGGTGAAAGGCCCGGCTGAATTACGCGGCGTGAGCGTGGATATGCGTCATTTCTCTGATACATTTATGACTCTGGCGGCTATTGCGCCTTTTGCGAGTACACCTACGACGATTACCAATATTCGTCATACGCGTTTGCAAGAATCTAATCGGATTACAGTGATGCGAGAGGAGCTTACAAAATTAAATGTTAAAGCAGAAGAAGGGCCTGACTGGATCAAGATTTATCCGAGTCAACCGGTATTTGGAACGATAAATGCGCATCATGATCATCGGATTGCAATGGCGTTTTCAATTATGGGTCTTCGAACTGGAGTACAAATTGAAGGGGCGCAGTGTGTCAGCAAGACCTGTCCGGCGTTTTTTGAATTGTGGGATGAATTGTATCCTGTCATCGAAAAGAATTTATAACTGATACCGAATACTTACATACTTGCTTCGTAACTATATGATTAATAACATATTTTCAGAAAAATTTGAAGAAAAACCCCAAAAAACAGGGTTTTTTAGGGTTTTTATATCGTAACATACTGATTAATAACAAGATTTTTTTTAATTCTCAGTGAAAATTAAGATTTTGAATGGACTCTAAACCCTCTCCTGCGTTTTTTAGACGCCGCTGGTTTATTTCCAGTTTTCAATAATTTTTCACGCGCAGACGCGTCACCCAAATGAAACGCTGTCCACCATTCTGCTATTTCTGCCACAGGTTCCCCCGCTTTTGTGCGTAAAATTAATAAATCGTAAGCTGCACGAAATCGCGGATGTTCCAGTATCCGATAGGGTTTTGAGCCATAACGATAATTAAAATGATGTTGCAGCATGCAAATTTCCCGAACCGAAATGAGCAAGGTACGCGGCACGGCTAATTGTTTAGCCTGAATTTGCAGCACGCTTTGCAAAGCTTTTTCCAATGCAGCGTAAGGTGGTAATTGTTCTGTTTTTAAGTGTATCGACTGCTGTAACACAGGACGCCACAAAAATACTGCCAATAAAAAAGCCGGCGAAATCGTTTTACCTTCTTTCGCGCGCGCATCTGTATTAATGAGTGCTTCATCCAATAATTTTTTTGTTTCGGGTTGATTAAGCGTTTCAGCAGTCTGCGAGAAAAGCTGCTCAAACAAGCGATATTTATGTAACAATTCAAAAGTTGCGGCCGTCGCACCTTCCTGAAATAATTTTAAAACTTCCTGAAATAAGCGTGCAGGCGATACATGCTGCAGCGAATGACTCAGTTGATTGAGTAGTTTTTCAGTTTCAGGGCTTACGTGAATACTTAATTTTCCTAAAAAACGCACAGCGCGCAGCAGGCGAACAGGATCTTCGAGAAAGCGTTGTTCAGGATCACCAATCATTCGCAATAATTTATTTTTAATATCCTGCATTCCGCCAGTGTAATCCACCACAGAAAAATCCGCGATATTGTAGTACAGTGCATTGATCGTAAAATCGCGGCGCCACACATCATCCTCAATTGTGCCATACACATTATCGCGAAGAATCATACCGTGATGACTTTTTTTCGCGTGTTGTTCGTGGGCTTTTTCATGGTGGGTGCGAAACGTTGCCACTTCGATAATTTCTTTGCCAAATAAAATATGAGCGAGACGAAACCGTTTGCCGATCAACCGGCAATTTTTAAATAACTTACGAACATCTTCGGGCCGCGCATCGGTTGCAATATCAAAATCTTTCGGACGAAAGCCGAACAGCAAATCACGCACGCACCCCCCAACCAGGTAAGCCCCATACCCTGCCCCATGCAAGCGGTACAATACTTTCAACGCGTTCTGGCTAATAGCAGCCCGTGAAATAGAATGCTCGTTACGAGGAATGATGATAGGTTGGACGGTATTTTTTGCGGCAGGCGACTCTTTGGCGAGTCGTTTCAGAAACCCTTTTAACAACTTAATAATTTTCTTAATCCTCTATAAACTAGTCTGAATTTTGGCGTATAGTATACTTAGCGTGCCAAGTATACCACGGTTATTTATTTCCAAGAAAGCCTGTTTAGCTCCCTTCGTCTAGTGGTTAGGACATCGCCCTCTCACGGCGGTAACGCGGATTCGAATTCCGCAGGGAGCGCCAGTTTATCAATGGGTTAGGTAATAATGCTGTACTAGTGGTAATATTAAATTATTGGCTGCATGGAATGGCTTGTCTTTTGATACACAAATAATCGTTTTAAATCATCTAAAAAATAAAGCACCGTACCAGCTTATGGAGCTTGCTGTGCATAATTCAAATGAATATGTTCGATATCTGGCGGCAGTATATTTTTGATTTTATAAATAGCTTATCTACACCACAAGATATCAATTTTTATTTCATCAAGATTTAGTGCCTTTGCAATTTTAAGAACGGTTGCTCTTCTGGGCATAGCGTTCGAATTAAAAAATCTAGATAAGGAGGGTTGTGGTATTCCAGTTAACTCGGCTAGCTTGCTAATACCGCCTTGTTCCATGACTTTTTGATATAAGCTATCTTTAAAGGCTCTAATGTTATTAGCAATAGCGTCCAGGTCATTAAATTTGACATATATTTCTTCTGATGTTTCTTTTTGATTACAAGCATCAATCATGTCTTGAATGTCAGAAATGATTTCTTCTTTTTCGTTTTTTTCGTATTCTTCAGACCATAGATTTAATAAATCAGCAACGCCCTCAAATTCTAAGGCTGTTTTTATAGCTGTTACTATAAAAATACTGGGCAGTTTTTCTTTTTCCATCTTGGCTGCGATTTTAAATAATTTTACTTCATTAGAATAATCATGATTATTTCTAATAAATATTTTTCCATGCGAAGTGGTTTGATGTTGCTTGGTTTTAGCTTGTGCTGTCATTTTGATTTCCCCCATCTTCCGCAAACTGTATATTGGCCTCTTCTAATCAATTCGGCGTATGTCTTTAACCTTGCTAGTTTTCTTTTTTCGGTTTTCTCGTTTTCTTTGACGTATGCTTCGCATAGAAAACTTTGATTGCCTCTGATCATAACGGTCAATCTCAACTGTATGCGTCCATTGCCAATTTGGTGCCATTTCATTTTGTAGCAATCCGTAATTATCTTTCCGCTGTGATCTTCTGCTGGCGACCAAAATTTGTTTTGGCTAAACTTTTCATTTTTGGGGAAATCTTGTAAGAGCATAACATCTGGTTTTAATATTTCACGGTATTCGCTATCAGAAAATACTCGTTTGCTCTTTAATTCTAAGTAAGAATTTAGCCCCCACTCGGTATTAATTATTTCCATTATGATATCCCTTATGTTGTTAATTATATCATATATAACATAAATAACAATTATATCGTTTATAAGTATTCATTGAATGTTCATTTAAAATAGCTCAACGAAACTGTTTTATAATTTGACATATCAATTTTATTTGTATAAAATCTCAACATCCTGAGGAATAAAAAATAAAAAAACCTTTATTAATCTTGTTGTTAATTACTTTATAACACTTACCGAACAACGACAGTTTTATCGAGACTAAATATTAATATGAAATTTTCACTTCCTGTCATAGTAAAAAAAACTGCTGCCGCTGATATCGGGGAATCTGTTTTAATTCCGCGATTAGGTATTATTAAAACACTTTCTGAAGCAGACAAATCACAAATAGAGAACATAGGCCTTAAAAGCTATTTAGAGCAATTATTGCTAAATATTCTAAAAAGGAAAAGTATTGAAAATGAATATATCGAACTACCTAAAGTTATTGATACGTTTGTTGATAAGTTCGTTAGCCAAGAGAGCAAAGTAGAGCTAAACAGTCACGACCTCATTCTTACTGTAGAGGTTGAATTTGAGATAAAATTTACACGAAGATTTTTTTCTAAATGTCTTCCCCCAATAATGAAATTGACGATTTTAATCGAACTTTCTGCAGGAATGATTTTATCAATTGGCACATTGCAACTCACGGAAGATGGTTTTATACCCATGAGCGAAGACACCAGTAAAGCTGTTACCATTACCCAATCTGCTTTATCAACTTTGCTTAATTTATGGATAGCACTATCTGGACCAGGCATGGCGTTTATCGAAAACTTTAGTGCTTCAATGGACGACACATTAAATAAAATGTGTTCAAAAAAAACTATTACATCCTATGTGATAGAAGAAGAGGCGCTGAGTGAAACAAAATCTTGTACTTCAAGCCAAGCAAAAATACGCCTTGTACAAGGCATATTTTTAATACTGGTTATTAATAATCTTTGGACAAACATCACCATGGATTATCAACAGATAAGTTTGTTAAATACAAGATTAATCGATGATAAAAGCTCACTTTTCCCTGCTTGGTTAATTTCTGCCGCTGCATATATAGCATTTGGTTTTAATCAACTAAACGATCCAGTGATGCTAATGAGTCTTCTCTCTGTAGGTTTTAAAATGATTAGTAGTTATTATACTAAAGCCAAACCCATTCCTATTTCTGCAACATCACAGGCGAATCATCGAAATACATTATTATACTTAGGAAGCACATCTCAACCATTGCTCGGCGTTGATCAATCGGTAGGAAAACGTAGCATCAGTATAAATAACTCCTCAATAGATCATCCATTTAACAAGAACAGTCAATAGACGGCTTTGCGTCTTTTTTTATCCTTTTTTCTTATTAATTTTAATAATATCTTAATGTAATCTGTGTATTATTTGTTCTTAATATTAAATTAAAAACGAGGGATTTATATATGCTTAGGCAACAACTGTCATCAAAAGCTACAATACTGCTAAATAATGCACTTGCAATAAATTCAGAAATGCTGAGATTTGATCCAGACGGTGATGACGCTCGTAAAACAGTAATAAAAAAATTAGTTTGTGAGTATGAGGAAAATAAGGATTCTGCATCCTTAGAAGCTTGCATGAAAACTTTTTCTGAGGTTATTCTGGTAAATAAAGCTCGCGAACTTACGCTTAAAGAAAAGTTGTTAGAATATAGAACCTTGGCTTTGAAGACCATACCTGAACAAAAACATCAACGGTCAGCTGAGGAACAGACGAAAATTTATGAAGAATTTAAGGCTGCATTCAATACTACATTACAAACCCTGCCCCAATTAGCTCATCGTAATGAGTCACTGGGTAGCTCAGAGCTAGCCTGGTTTATTAAAAGATTGCAAAATCAACCTGAAATTACCCAGTTAAAAAAGCAGGCTTACGAATTCAATGAGCGCATGAATATATTGGATCCAGATGGAGATGAGAGCCGTCAGGAAGAAATTTCAACGCTATTTGACAATAAATATGATATTGATATGGATCAGGTAAGAGCTTTTGTTAAGACAATTTTTCCCTTACAGTTGAAGGAAATGAGCAAGTGCAAAGCCATTGAGATTGCGGAAAAACATATTAATATATTAAGCGCTCTTCAACCACAAGAAATACAAACAATTTATTTGTTCCGCGAACTGAAGAAGCTTAATTCGATTACGTTAATGCCTCTTGAGCAAGCTGTTAAAGAATTGCCTTTTTATATCTGCAAATTAACTAAAAAAATAAATAACGCGAAAAAACTAGCAAATCGGAAAACTCTGCCATCTATACGCGAAGAGAATGGCGAGATGCTATCCTGTCTATTGCTTTCTCCGCCAAAACAAATAATTCAGGAATTATCGACATTGCCAGACGTTAGAATAAAAGTACCCTCGTCTATGAATGGCGTATAAAGAGTATACCTCTCGCTAATGATTTTTAGGTATGATAAATCATTAGTGAGAGATTTTTTTAGGATAAGTCATGATGACTTTCAAAAAAATATGGACATATTTTCTATTGTTTTTCTTGCCGCTCACTGCGCACGCGTCATTTATTGAAACTACTTTGGGAACTGCTGTAATCAATGATGCAACCGCAAGTTATTACAATCCTGCAGCCTTAGTGCTATTAAAAAATCCACAAATTATTCCGCAACTAACATTTGCCGAATTTAACACTCAATTTGCTGGCCAGTCTATGCCGTTGTCTACACACACAGCTCAAACAGGCAGCACACAGACCCATACAAAATATTATTCACCTTCTATTTTTTTTGGCTTGCCTGCAACTAAAAAAATAACGTTTGGTCTTGCAGTCGTATCGAATTCTGCAAACAGAAACGTAGATGAAAACTCTATTTTGCGTTATGTGCAATCCAATAATACAATTCAGGATTACGATATTGTTCCTGCATTCGCGGTTAAATTAAACGATTTTTTTTCATTGGGTGCAGGAATTAATTTTTCTTATGCCAATTTTGATTTGCAGCCCATTTCAGGATTTCCAGGCTCAAATATAGCAGACAGTCAAAGTGACAATCAAAGTGATGGAACAGGCATGGGCGGAAACGCAGGTTTTTTATTTAAACCCAGCTCACAAACAGTGATGGGATTTAATTATCGCAGCATGACAAGTTATCATCTTAGCGGAAAAAGTGTTTATGAAGGAAATCCGCGCGTGGTTTCCAATAATTATCATTTTACATTATTGACACCCGCGCGCAGTGTATTTTCCATTAATCATTTTGTGTCGCAAAAACTGGGATTTATCGCAACTGTGCAGCGTATTCAATGGAGTGCAATTACAAACATTCATGTTTTTGGAATTGCGAATGTTTCAGGCACAACACCTGTCATAGTGAATGGAACAATTCCTTATTATTTGCGCGATACATGGCTTGCAACACTGGGAAGTCATTATCGCATTACACCCAAGTTTATAGTGCGCATCGCAGGAACTTATAATCAATCCCCGGGCAATCCGCATTATCAAATTGCAAATGGTGACAGCATTATTTTAGGCGCATCTATCGGTTACAATATTAATAAAATGATAACAATTGATGGGAGTTATGCACACGCGTTTATACAAAATGAAAATATTAATATTATCGGCGGAAGATATTTTATTCAGGGTGTGAATCAAGGGTCGCGCGATGCTGTTTCGGCAAAGCTGACGTTTAACATATGAGAATTTTCAGCAAGTTTGCGCAGGCTTATTGAAAGCGCAGCTCTCATTCGCTTGAGGCGATTTTGCAATTTCGTCCCAAACCTCTTGTAATTTTGAACGCAGCACAACACTACTGGAAGACATAAAGGAAAAATAACCTGTATCGGGAAGACTGCCGGTTTTCAAAAAATTCATGAGCAATTCATTTTGCCCATTTTTATACGGATGAGCTTTGATGAAAGAATGAATGAGCCTGCGGGCGCGTTCATGTCCCTCCTTGTGGCTGGATTCTTCATTTTGTTCCATATATTCATAAATGGCTTGGAGATATTTGATAGCATTCGGATCTTTATAGTAAAATGATAACACCTGTTTTTTTGTAAATTGCTTTGGATGAAAGCGAGCACCATTGAGTTGTGCGCCCACCATAGACGCCTTTTTAAAATTAGCACCTTCCAGATCTGCTTCAGTCAATATGACATTGTTAAGCTTGGCACGATGAAAATTAGTATATGTAAATAAGGCTTGTGTTGCATTGCTGCGAGACAGATTGGCGTACTTAAAGCGTGCCACATGAAAATCACTCATGGCCAAATTTGCTATACGCATTGAAGCGTTGTCAAATTGTGCGCGACAAAATTTACTTTCGCTTAAGTTAGCGCCGTCTAAATCGCTATCATCAAACAATGCATAACCGAAATTAACACCGTGCAAATTAGCATGGGTGAGCCTGCTATTTTTGAAGCTAGTAAATATTAAAACATTGTGAATAGGATAAGCATTGCAAAATGAGAAATTAGCATCTGCCAGGTCAGCACGCTCAAAATTCATTTGTTGTAGCTTACTTTTTCTAAAATTTGCATTGATTAGCACAGTTTTATAAAAATTAAATCTGCTGAGTGAAAGCTTTTCAAATTTAGCATCTGCAAGGCTTGTATCTTGAAAGTTTGCACCTTTCATCTCGCCATTTTTGTTAAGCGATTTAAAAATGATGCCATTCAATTGTAATCCTGTGACCTGGCAGTCCACCCGTAAATTGTATGGACTGACGTGAACCACTATTCCATCCCAGCCTGTTGATTTATATTCTCTCAACTTTCCTAAATCTTGATTGACCGCATTAATCATGACTTGAGAGGGGGGAGGAAGTAAAAAAAAACTAGAAATATATGCAACCAGCGGTGGCGGTAACACAGTTGCCTCCGCGATGATTGCTTGAAAAAAAGAAGTTCTTTCTTGATCAGTCTCTGAATTGTTTTCGTCTTTTGAGTATTGTTGAGATAGCATAAGGTTATTTTAGTTTTGAAAAATAATTGTAATCGATGATTGTACTATTTGCAGCATTTTTTTCAAGCCCTAGTACGCCGCCACGCTAAGTTTGACTTATTCTGCGCTCAGATTGCGAGAGATTGAAGTGTTTTGATTGAAGAAAACCGCAGGCGTACTTTATTGTACGTCGAGGTTTTCTGATTGAAAAACGCTTCAAGCTCGATGCAAGATGAGATGCAGAATA
>DATIJV010000167.1:0-10606 GCA_035478255.1 Gammaproteobacteria bacterium | reverse complement strand
CAAAGACACTGGATCCCGGCCAGAAGCATGCCGGGACGACGGTTTTATTTTTTTGTCGTGTACTGAGCGGCGGCCATTAAAAAAGTTTACTTATTCACCAAATGTAAAAGTATATACTTCTAACCCAGATTCTGTCGCAGTCATTTGTAAAATGCCGTTTAATAATTGATCCTGTACAATCACTTCATAAAGTGTTGGTTTTCCAACGTCGATTGTGCTTTGGGTAACATCTTTTCCTTTTCCATTTTCAAGAGGGTGCTCATTCAATAAAATTTTTACTTTAATGGGAAAAACATTTCTGCTTCCCATCACAACAAAAATTTTGCGTGCGTTAAAATGAATTTTTATTGATGCATTTTTATCAAGTGAAATAATTTTTTGTGATGTTACTTTCCAGGGACCTTCTAATGCCCATTGATTTTCATTTAATTTGTTGGGAAAAGTATAGATAGCAGGTTGATCATACGCTATTGATTCTGGACTGGCATAGGAGTTCATTCTGGCATATCCCAGATAAGTTTCAGGTGTTTCAGAAAATGAAGAAGGGGGATGAGAGACTTGGATGTTTGTTTTATTTAATCCTAATAAAAATCGAATATTATTTTCTGTAATATCATATTTTCCTTCGCCAAAATGCTGATAAACGACAAAACCATTTTGATCAATTAAATAATGAGCGGGCCAGTAATGATTATCAAAATTTTTCCATGTTAAAAAATTATTATCCAAAGCAACGGGATAAGTAATTCCTTGTTCTTTGACTGCATTTTTTACATTATTAAAATCTTTTTCAAAATCAAATTCAGGACTATGGACTCCAATAATTTCAAATCCTTTATCATGATATTTACTGTACCAATTTTTTAAATAAGGTAATGTGCGAATACAGTTGATACAAGAGTAAGTCCAAAAATCAATAAGAATAACTTTGCCTCTGAGTTGTTGTATTGTAAGCGGAGGAGAATTAATCCATTGATTAATTCCTTGAATCGTTGGGGCAGGATAGGAGAGCGACAAACCATCAATGAGTTTATTTTGATGAATGTTTACGGATTGTTTGAATGATAAATTCCAACTATTTCCATAAAGCATATAAAACACACTGGCGATGATAACAGCCCCTAGAATTTTTCGCATCAATTCACTATGCGTCTTAAAAAATTGCATGCGTGACATTATTTTATTTCCAAACAGCATGATTAAAAGCATCGGGATGGCAACACCAATTCCAAATGCCAATACAACAAAAAAACTATCCCATGTCGTTTTTTGAATAACTGTTTGTACAATGACTGTCGCTAGAATAGGGCCTGCGCAAGGTGTCCAAATTAATCCGATTAATCCTCCAAAAATCGTGCCGTCCAAAAAATCTTTTTTCTTATTTTCTGAAAGAACCAAACCAAAATTAGCAAAACTTTGTGTGTATCGAGAAAATAGATTGCTCAGCTTGGTTGATAGTAAAACCATTCCAAATAAAATTAATAATCCATATGAAATATTTCTTACGAATGATAAATCTACTGAAAATATCAGAACAATTTGCCGTGAAAAAAATGTGAAAATTGTAAATGCACTGACAAAGCCGGTTATGATTCCTAGAGAATGCTTTCTGCTTCCGGCAAGTGATCCCGTTAAAATAATTGGGAGAATCGGCAAAATACAAGGTGATATAATTAATCCGAAACCTTCCAGTAAAGCTAAAAAAATATTTCCTATATTAGATTCCATGGAATTATTGCTCCTTGACCTACATCATGAAGCCTTAAAGCATAAAAAAACGATCCAGACATTTAAAAAGCCTGGATCGTTTTCTATCAAACATCAGAGGTAATCGAATTACTCGATAACTGTGACTTCTTCCGCTTGCAGACCTTTTTGTCCTTGGGTAACAGAGAATTCTACGCGTTGACCTTCTTCCAGGGATTTGTAGCCGCTACCGGTAATTGCTTTGAAATGAACAAAAACATCATCGCCTTTGTCACGTTGAATAAACCCGAAGCCCTTGCTATTGTTGAACCATTTAACGGTTCCCTTTTCACGTGCCATAAAATAATAAACCTCAATTTAATTAACAAAATATCTTTTTGCACAAGTCACTCAAAGTAACCCGGCAAGCATACTCTACCATAGTTAATAAGAAAATCTAATGGAAAATACAATATTAGAACACTTCCAGAATAATTTGCTTTAGAAAGATCATTTTTTAATCAGATTGATTCTGCCTATTCTTTAAATATCCAATTAATCTCTTTCTAGGATGTTATAATTTAACTATGGACAAGGGATACGGAGTGGAAGCAGCCGAGTACGCACAGGACTGTAGTGTTAATACTGCAGCCTGTTGCGCAACGGCATTAACCCGGATGTTTGGTTTGAGCCTCCAGATAGCGCCGAAATGACTCATCGCAGAGCACGGGATTAAATTCAAAGATTTTATACTCCGCCACACCTTCTATGCAGAAAGGGTCTTCAGCCAGAATATTTTTAAACTCATCTAAAGAAATATTGCTAGCGATTATAACTGCGCCCACAGGAGGCGTTTGTCTGCCTGCTGCTAATAATTTATGAGTTGAAATAAGTTTGTTAAGATATTCAATATGAACATCGCGATGAAGGTCTACTTGTTCTAGTGACGTCGTATAATTTGAAATAGCAATTAACATTGAATTATCCTTAAATTAACGTATGAAAAGTGTACCATATAGTGAGAGGTATATAATATGAAAAATTTATTACTTGGAATCGTAACAATTTTTATAGCTATCAGTCCGGCATATGCTTTCAATTTATCGTTTTTAGATTATTCTTCTGTTTATTATTTTACAAAATCTGACTGGGCAATTGCAGAAAGCACCGCACAAAAAGCTTTAAACAATGCTCGTGATAATATGAAAGTCAACTGGCGAAATCCTGAAACAAATGCGCATGGTTATTTCCTGCCGCTCAATACAACAACTCAAAATGGTAGAACATGTCGAAGAATGAAAATATTTAGTGTGGCGCATGAAGTAACAGGCCAATCTGTTTATCTCTTTTGTAAAATAAATGGAGAGTGGAAAATTTCAGGTTGAGTAGCTGTCACATTAATTTTTTATACCTCCTTCCCCTATCCCCTTCCTCCAAGAAGAGCACTTGGAGGAAGGGGGACGTTCCGATACAGATGCGCTAAATTAGAACGTCCCCCTTCCTCCACACGCTTTTTGTGGAGGAAGGGGAAAGGGGAAGGAGGTATTAAAAATTAACTTTACAGTGTAGTAGTACACTATAACATTAATTTTTTATACCTTTGTCCCTTATTCTTGCGTCATCCCAGATAAGTCATTCAATAGATTACAAACAGATCATATATCACTTACACATAGTGCTAAAACTGGCCAAACTGCTCATATTATGTTAAAATTACATAGTTATGGATATTTATTTTCCTACTTAGCTAAGTATTTGATTTGATAAAAACTTATTAAACGAGGTTACATAATAATGAATAATCGTAAGCGTCTTCACATGAATGCTATTGCTTCGTTTTTGAAGAGAACATCAATCAGTGATAAAAAACTTGAGGCGTCCATATCTTCTCCTCCTTCTCCTCCTTCGCTTACGGGTCCTCAGAACAGCATACCTGCTGTATCGTCAACAACTTCCGTTAGTCTGGGTCTTGCTTTTCCAGTGCTTCCATTGCCTCCAGTGCCGCAAGTCTCAGCGCCTTTAGAAGAAGGCGAAACGATTACAATGCAGCTTGGCGATTTCCTGGGCAACATGGAAGAAACAGATAAAAAAGTCGAAGAAGAGAAAGAAGAGAAAAAAGATGTTGCTTTCGACATGATAGAAAAGCTCAACGTAGCTGAGTTTAATGATCCCAAATACAGCTATTACAAGGAGCAGTTAGGTGCTCTGTATGAATCTTTTATGATGATAAAAAAGTGTATGAATATCCCATCTAAAAAAGTCAGAGAAGATTTAGCAGATGCAACATCTCTTAATTCACTTCAGGCGATACAATTACGATTAATCTTGCAAGATAAAATAGTATTACATCATGTCCAATTTATTGATGATATAGTTGATTTGGTAAAAATGGTCATGCAAATTAAAAATATTTCTTCTGAAGACCAGCTAAAAGAATTAAAACGGCAATTTGACAATAAAATAAAATATACTTTAAATGAAATACACCACAAAGAAGAATATCTCAAAGTAAAACAACAAAACTTAGAGAACTTGAACCTTCAAAAAATAGAACATGCTTTTGATGCATATTGTAAGGATTGTTCTTATCATCTTTTCACTTATATTCCAGATCTTTTTCAATGTGATGATGAGCTTCAACGTTTAAGTAAAGAGGAAGAGAAGCTGCATACAGAATTTAATGAAAAACTTTCTCGGTATGTAGATAACGACCTTGTCACAGATCGAAGGCTGAAGCCTACTGCATTTCTTCAGTATACTCAGACAAGCGGCGAACGTATGCAAGCGGGAGTAGAAGATCTGAGCGAATCGATGAAGAAGTTAAAGGACCGAGCTCAAAGAACTCTGACGAGCTTTACGAATTTAAGAGAACATAGTGCGGCGATCGAGCTGACAGTAGGATCTCAAAGAACCACCACACTGATTGATGCCCTAGGACAGCAACTCCTTGACGACGATCCTGCGTTAAAAAATAAATTAAAAGATATCAGGGCGAGAGTCAGTGTTTTACGAAAAGCGGAAGCTGCATGTCATGAGAAAAAATTAGAGCTTGAGCGTCTACAAAGTGAAATCCAGAATTTGATTTCACGAAACGATCTAAAATCCAGTTTAGGAAATCTATTGGAAGGCTCCACGAATCTCTTGTTAGAATTTAATAAATCTCAACAAAGCGATACAAAAGATTTAGAGGATTTTTATAAAAATGAAAAAAATATATTTGAACTTGAAATTATAAAATTAACTACTATTCAAACAAACATTGTGAAATTAATAGAACAGAAAAGCTTATTAAGCGAAGAGAAAGCTAAACAAACAGATTTAATCAATGCGATTGATCACTTAGAAAGAAAATTAGAGATCCATCAATCTCTGAGCGTGAGTCTCGATAACGCTGTGAATAAATTTAAGCAGTTAAAACAGGAAATGAAAGAATGGACAGACAGTTTGTCCGCTAAAGAGCTCGATACGCTCTTAAAAGAACATGATGAAGCATTAAAAAAACGTCAAACAAAAACGGCAGAGTTAGAAAAAGTCCATACACAATTGCAGCAATATGAACTGGCTCGCGATCATTTAAAAGGCAAGGTGCTGAATTCCCAGCAGATAGACGCTAGATTTGAATATATAAAAGCAGAATCCCTGGTGTATTGGGGACAGGCCATGAGGGTGCAATTTGAATCTCAAGCAGAAGCGGCCGTCGCACAGGTGGAAAGAATAGAGCAGGGTTATGCACGCTTGGATGAGCAGTTAGATAAAACTGTGCAAGATGCTGGATTTACCGCAAAATTATTATCAGGCATTAAACCTGTCGCTATAGGTGCAGGTATTGGCGCTGCGATAGGCGGCGGTTCAAGTTTACTGTCATTGAATCCTTTCTCGGCCGTCTTTAGCGCCGGAGTGGGTGCGATTGTGGGAGGTGCGATAGGAGGTGTGCTGTATCGTTCCTGGCTGTCTGGCCAAAATGCGCATGATACAAAGGAATTACGCGCACAATTTTTGAAAGAGATGAAAGAGGTCGGGTTTAATAACGCTGAATATAAAGCATTGATCAATGATGTATTGAAGTTATTGGTTTTTAGAGATTGTCTTTTATTAAATGAAAAAATAGATAAGAAAGCTGCCAGAGGGCTGCGCAGTCAATTTATTATAGATAATAACTTACAAGATCTCTCAAAAGAAGAAATTGATCTTGCTATCGAAGTTTTCTTTCAGAAAAAACTCAATGAATTGATTAACGAAAACTTTATTAGAATTTTTGAGCTCCATGAAAAGGATATAGAAAATGCAAAAAATGAAAATTCCGTTTGGGAGTTTTTAAAAAAACTTACCAAGGGTGCTAAAGAGTATTCGAAAAAAAGACAAGTCTGTACAGCACAAATGCAAATTGCTTTCCTGGAAGGGGTGGCGCATTGCTTAGATACCAGCAGAAATATTCCATCGACCAGATATCGACGTTTTTCCAGATTAACAACAACCGTATTTCTTGGAGCTGCTATTGGTTTGGGTGTGGCTATCGGCCTTGCAGCCCTTCCTTTTAGTCTAGTGACAGGGGCTATAATTGGTTCTTGTATTCTGGGTGCGATTGCAGTACAGCTTGCAGGGAAATTCTCTTATTTTAAATATAAGCGCAGCCAGCAGGATAGAAAAACACTTCAAGCTACTGCAATCAAGATGAAAGCAGAAAGTAAGAGATTAGAAATACTTTCAAAAGAAGTCATGAATACGGGCTTGGTACATCAGACAAGTTTAAAAAAATTTCAGGGAATCAATACTCCCGGTTTCTTTCAAAGAATCCACGCACTCTATACGCATGAGACGATACCAGAACAAGTCGCAATGGGCACTGCGGATGTATGGCTGCGGGAATATTCTGAGCGTTATCGTCATAGTGTTTTTATGGAAGTTGACTTTCAGACAACTTTGAAACCGCTGGTAGAAAGAGCCGCGCGACAAACACAAGATTTACAGCAAGAATTGTTGGCTCATATGATGATGAGGAATGCACAGCAACAGCATGATTATCCGTTACTAAAAAAATATATAAGAGATACACAAGCTTTTCTTAAGGCAAAAGACGGCAAACAGGCAGAGCTGAGAGCTATGCTGGCAGAACTTTTTAATATTCAAGAAAAAATAAAAGAGCAAGTTCTTGAGATTGTTTCAGTTGTTACGATGAATAATGGAAATCTTCCTGTGGAGTTGGTGAATTTTTATGTGGATGTTCTTCATGGCTCAAGACAAGATCTGGATGCGATCAGGCGTTTAAATTCTCTTGAAGCGATACGTATTGCTGCTGGAGAAATAAAACAAGTTGCTGCAGAAGAAGTAAAACAAGAAGGAGAAGCAAAACAAGTACAAGAGAGATTAAAGAGCAGAATGGAAGACCAAAGCCTTCCTATTCTAGCAGGATCTGACAGTTATCGGGTCAAGATGGGCGCACATAATAATAATGGATGGGGAGAGGCGCCAGATGGATTAATCTGTTCAGACGGCGCTCTAATTAAGCCTATGACGAGTGAAAATATCCAAAAATATTTAGAGGATTCTTTAACGTTTTTATTATCTTTAGATCTGAGAGGCGGTACTCCACCCGTTGGCCTTGATGTGGGATACACTCATAGCTCGCAATATATGATTTATAGGGCTATGCTATTGAAGCAATTGGCAGAATTAGTGGATCCTGCTCATAAAAAATATCAACCTGCCTTGAAAGATAAGATTTTGTCTTTTGCAGAAAAAAGCCTTTTGTTAGACAATCCTAAACGGTTTTTCTCTGAAATGCAGCACCAGGATCGCGTGGTTCCACAACGGGACGACGCAGCTCAACCGGCGGAAGCTAAAGAAGATAAAAATGAGCTAGGTAAAACGTTCAATGACAGTATTGTTGATGCCACTCGTGTAAGCATTACCTATGACAAAAAGGAAATGACAGCTAGACGTCTTATTGAACAATATGTTGTACCTTCTACGCTCGTCCAGAGCTCATCATTATTCGGATTGAATGGAAAGATTCTGGCAAAATTAGGAATTCCCACAAGTCAAACATCGCTTATGAATTTGCAAAAAACGATTTCTCATACTGAAAAATTATTTCATGCCATCCTGATTCATCCCAGGCTAATCAGTTATAAAGCTCATGAAGTTTATTTAAGAGCAGCCCTGGAGCATATAGATCAATTAAATAATCAAATCTTGGAACGAGAAAGACAAGGTCAACTGAATGGAAAGGAAATCGCAAATCTTACTGCCGGAAAAAAAGCGCTTGAATTGCATAAAATGAAATTGCAATTAATGCGAGGGCTAATAGAAAACGATATTCCAGCACCACTAAGAGTGGGAGAGAACCTTCTAGAATTAAAATTATGTGTTATATCGCACAGACCTTCAAGAAGCTATAATTTGTTTAATCAGTCGGCAGGTATTCCGTTCGGTCCTGCAGCGAATGAACCGGATGATGTGATCAAGTCTGCTTTTTTGAAAGCCTTGAGCCAGCATGCAGGGAGCGATAAGCACAGCCAAATTGAATTTAATTTAGCTTCTCTTAACGGTGATACACCGTGGAAAAAAGCATGCCGAGATTTTTTAAGCTCTATACTTTCTGAGAGTGACAAGGCTCTCTTTACCGAAGGGAACCAGCAGCGGCTTGCTATGTAGCCGCTAACGTTTGAACAAATACAAATATTTTCCATAGCCTCGTTTCTGTAAATCTTCTAAAGGAATGAATTCAAGTGCTGCTGAATTAATGCAGTATCGTTTATAGGTAGGTGGCGGCCCATCCTCAAATACATGTCCTAGATGAGAATGAGCATATTTTGAAACTACTTCGACTCGTGCAGGTAATATAGTATTGTCAGGTTTTAAAATAATATTGTCTGGTTCAAGTGGTTTTGTAAAACTAGGCCAACCGGTTTTTGAATCGTACTTATCTAATGAAATAAATAATGGTTCTCCAGAAACAATATCCACATAAATGCCAGGTTTTTTGTTATTCCAATAAGCATTATTAAATGGCGGTTCTGTGCCTTGTTGTTGAGTGACTTGATATTGCATGGGCATGAGTTTTTTTTTCAAAATTTCATCCTTTGGTTTTTGATAATTTTTGTAGCTTGTTTGTGCGTTCGTACAAGTAAAGATAATAGAACCAATTAATAATATACACAGAATAACATATCTCATATTATCACCATTTGGGTTTTGCGCAGTTTTTAAATGATTGACTTGCCATGATTGAGCAATTTTAACTGATTTAAAACTTCGAGTATATTTGCATTTCGCATTACCCATAAGATGCTCATTAAAACGGCGCTTAAGATCAGTTGTATAACCCGTATAATAAGCGCCATTTCGACAGAGCAAAATCTATATTTTATTTAGAATGACCAAATAATTCTTGCGCTCTTTTTCTTATCTTTGCTGGTGTGACATCTTCAACATGGGTTGAGATATACCATTGATGACCGAATGGATCTTCAATCGCGCAATTTCGATCGCCATAAAACATGTTTTGAACTTCACGAATAACTTTAGCGCCTGCAGAAACTGCTTTTTTAAAGACTTCATCGACATTTTTTACATATAAATGAATTCCTATTCCAGTTCCATTTTTTGGACTTGTTGCTCCTTTTTCTGGGCATTCATCAGCTAACATAATGAGTGAATCGCCAATTTTTAATTCTGCATGTCCTACCTTGCCCCTATGTTCCATTCGCATCCGTTCTTTCGCGCCTAATACTTTTTGGTAAAATTTAATTGCACTGGCTGCATCATTCAAAATGAGATAAGGGATCACACTACTGTAACCTTTTGGAATCGCGGCGACTTTTTTCTTCTTAATTTTTGAAACGGTTTTTCGAGCAGAAAGTTTTTTATGTCTTTTAGCTATCGGTTTTGCTACTTTTTTCTTTTTAAGCATTGATTTTTTCGGTCGTGCCATTTTTTAATACCTCATAATAAATTAACTGTTAATCGTTTCCTTTAATTGCGTTGCAGGTTTTAAAATTGCAACAATCGCTTTGGGGACAATCATTTCTTTTCCTGTCGCAGGATTTCGCCCCTTGCGTTCAGCTCTTTCTTTCATTGAAAAACCACCGAAATCTTGTATCATAATTTTTCCTAATTAGCTATTTTTTCAGCAATTATTTCAAAAGTTATCGTAAACGTTTTTTCAGGGTCTGCTTTTTAAAAAATGTTGATCTGTTTAATCAAGTTTATTTCGAGTATGGGGCGGGTTACTTGTCCAGGTGAAATCGATCTTTCGCCAGATGCATTGATTATTCTGATGTTCCGCCATTGGATGAATCTTTTTTTAAAAAAGAAATGGTCACTATTCCGAAAAAGAAAGATAGCGTTACTTTGAGAATCGATCATGATGTTCTTGAATTTTTTAAGCATCAAGGAAGAGGTTATCAAACTCTTATAAATGCTGTATTAAAAACCTATGCCCATGCTAAACAAAAGAAACATCCAAAAGATAAACATAAAAGAAGTTAGCTGATGAATTACAAAAGAAAAACTCCCCGCATCAAGGGAGTAAGTAATGGATAAATAAGTCAATATTGGTCTAATTGAAATTATTTTAATCTAATTCATCAACATGAATAATTATGTGAGATATACCATGCACGGCCATAATTTGAGGCTTTTTGCGCCTAGATGTGAGTCAGATTGCAGCGAAAAAAATGCAAACATAGCCGTTTCTATGTGAGCATTTTTTTCGCTGCAAGATGGCTCGCAGATGGGATGCAAAAAACCTCAAATTATGGCCGCGCATGGTATACTATAATTAACCTGAGTATTGCATAAGAAAAAACGTTCACGCAATACTCAGGTTATCCCGTCGATTGAGAGCAGAATGCGAGCAATCTATAGGACGGGATCCAGAAATTTTACAGTATTGTCTAAGCAAACGAAGTGTTTTTGC
>DATIJV010000166.1:0-2686 GCA_035478255.1 Gammaproteobacteria bacterium | reverse complement strand
CTAGTACCGTTTCCATTTAATTTTGACAGGTTGCATCTCATCTTGCATTTATCTTTGAACGTTTAGGTTAGCAAAAAATACTCGAGCTAGCGGTGCTAGCCCTGCGTTTTTTTGCTAACCTAAACGTTCAAATCTAAACGCAATCTGAGCGCAACCTGTCAAAATTAAATGGAAACGGTACTAGTACGTTGTAGCGTTAATTTTTAATACCTCCTTCCCCTTTCCCCTTCCTCCAAGAAAAACACTTGGAGGAAGGGGGACGCTCCGATACAGATGCGCTGAATTAGAGCGTCCCCCTTCCTCCACACGCTTTTTGTGGAGGAAGGGGAAAGGGGAAGGAGGTATTAAAAATTAATGTGACAGTGCACTACAACTCCATTTCTTCAAACAAACTCAGATTTTTTTGCTGCACCGTTTTTTCCGGTACCGGCAAACCAAAATGCGAATAGGCATGACGTGTCGCCATCCGTCCGCGCGGCGTGCGCATGATAAATCCTTGCTGAATCAGGAATGGCTCAATGACATCTTCGATCGTTCCGCGTTCTTCACTAATCGATGCGGCCAGACTGTCAACTCCCACAGGACCGCCGTCAAATCGATCAATTAATGCAAGGAGTAATTTGCGGTCCATCATATCAAACCCTTGAGCATCGACATCCAATAAATTGAGCGCCAGCTGCACAATATCCTGAGTCACTTTTCCATTTGATTTGACTTCCGCGTAATCTCTTACTCGGCGCAAAAGACGATTCGCGATGCGCGGTGTGCCGCGTGAACGTCTGGCCACTTCTTCGGCACCCGCTAAATCTATTTCAACACCGAGTATCGCTGCTGATCTTGTTACAATTTGCGTTAATTCACTCACTTGATAAAACTCAAGGCGCTGCACGATTCCAAAACGGTCCCGCAAAGGAGACGTTAGTAAACCTGCGCGTGTTGTTGCACCAATCAAGGTAAATGACGGTAAATCCAGCTTAATTGAACGCGCAGCCGGCCCTTCGCCAATCATGATATCCAATTGATAATCTTCCATTGCGGGATACAAGACTTCTTCGACAAGCGGACTTAATCGATGAATCTCATCGATAAATAAAACTTCGCGTTCTTGTAAATTTGTCAAGAGAGCAGCGACATCACCTGGACGTTCTAATACAGGACCGGAAGTTTGCCGCAAACCGACACCCATTTCATTCGCAATAATATTCGCAAGAGTCGTTTTTCCCAATCCCGGCGGACCAAAAATCAATACATGGTCCAGTGCATCCTGACGCGAGCGCGCGGCTTGAATAAAAATTTCCATTTGCTCGCGCACATTGATTTGTCCAATATAATCTTTTAAGGATTTTGGACGAATAGCACGATCGATTTGTTCCTGATCGGAAGCTGTTGCTGAAACCATTCTATCTTTCATACTTTCTCCCGCAAGGCTCTGCGAATAATGTCTTCGCTGCTCTGTGTTCCATCATCCGCTTTGGAAACTGCGCGGCTTGCTTCTTGTGGTTTATAACCCAAAGCGATCAAGGCAGAAACTGCATCTTGCACAATTTGAGAACGTCCTGACAGAGGGTTCCTGTTCTGGTTTTGAAAATTTAATATTTCTGGCACGGGCTGCCATGAACTTAATTTATCGCGCATCTCGATAATTAATCGTTCAGCAGTTTTTTTACCCACGCCCGGCAAGCGCACCAAGTTTGCCGTATCATTATTCATGACACATTGCGCAAATTCATCAGGATTAATACTCGACAAAATCGTCAATGCCAAGCGCGGCCCGACACCATTGACTTTCAGTAAGGTGCGAAACAATAAACGTTCTTCTTCTGAAAAAAATCCGTACAAATGCTGCGCATCTTCTCGCACAACAAAATGCGTTTTGAGAGTGATTTCCTGGCCGGTTTCGGGAAGACGATAAAATGTACTCATGGGCGCATCGATCTCATAACCAATGCCGTTGACTTCCAGCAATAATTGCGGCGGCTGTTTTTCAAGAATTATTCCCCGTATCTGTCCTATCATGGTTGAATCCTTTGGTTTGTTGTCTTTATATATATTGAATCATTCAGAATAACAAAGATGTGTTACTTATTATAGAGCCTCCTTCCCCTATCCCCTTCCTCCAAGAAAAACACTTGGAGGAAGGGGGACGCTCTAATTAAGCGCATCTATATCGAAGCGTCCCCCTTCCTCTAAACGCGCTTTTCGTTTGGAGAAAGGGGATAGGGGAAGGAGGTCGAAATAAAGAACCGCGAGATTGTCACCGAATACTTACACGATATCATTGTAACTATATGATTAATAACATAATTCCAGAAAAATCTCAAAAAAAATGCCAAAAAAAGGGTTTTTTGGCATTTTTGTATCGTAACATATTGATTAATAACAAGATTTTTTCAAATTCTCAGTATGAAAATGAACAATACACACAGACTAAACAAAATTTATTAAAAATATCCGGGCTATTATGCCATGTCATCAATAGAAAAAATTTAAAAACCCTGCCGCGATTGAATCCTTTGTTTTGTTATCTTATTATCTATTGAATAATTTAACCTGAGTATTGCATAAGAAAAAACGTTCATGCAATACTCAGGTTATCCCGTCGATTGAGAGCAGAATGCGAGCAATCTATAGGACGGGATCCAGAAATTTTACAGTATTGTCTAAGCAAACGAAGTGTTTTTGCTTA
>DATIJV010000165.1:0-4188 GCA_035478255.1 Gammaproteobacteria bacterium | reverse complement strand
CATGCTGGCATGACAGCGAGGAAACTTCCACCGAATACTTACCTATTATTATAATTTGTAACTTATTGATTAATAACACAATTCCAGAAAAATCTCAGAAAAAATGCCAAAAAAACCCTTTTTTTAGTATTTTAACATCGTAACATATTGATAAATAACAGGATTTTTTTAAATTCTCAGTAAAAAAATTATTCATAACGCCGCGCCGGCCAGCTTGCCCATCAAAAATGTTACCCCGCCCGCCAACGCACCAATGCACAACATTCGTAAACCGCTCCATATCGCACTCTGGTTCGTAAATAAACTCAAAGTACTGCCCACCACAAACAAAGCCGCTCCCGTCAATCCGACCATGCAGTACACAGCCCACTCTTCAACATTCATAAAAAATGGAATTAACGGAATAAACGCACCCATCGCAAAAGATAAAAACGAAGCAACCGCAGCACCTGTTGGTGAACCTAAGTCATTCGGATTCAAACCTAATTCTTCACGCGCTAATGTCTCCAGCGCTTGATCAGGACGACTCACAATCAAGCTTGCCATTTCTTTTGCTTCAGAAAGCGGTACGCCGCGAGCCTGATAAATACAAACAAGTTCTGCCGCTTCTTCCTCGGGATAAAGTTCCAATTCTTCTTTTTCTAATTCAATTTGATATTGAAAAAATTCGCGCTGCGATCGCATCGAAACATATTCACCCGCTGCCATAGAACAGGCGCCTGCCAATAATCCTGCAATCCCGGAAATCAAAATATAACGATGATCAACGCTCGCGCCGACGACACCCAGCAGCAAACTCATATTGGAAATCAATCCATCATTCACACCAAACACTGCTGCACGAAAATTCCCTGCTGTATTTAATCCTTTATGCCGCGTTTCAAGATGTGTGGAAGCCGGATGACTGCCCCCCTGATACGCGGAATAAACTGACATGCCGCGCACTTTCATCGCTGACAAAATAAAACGGATCGGTTCAACGCCAAAAATTCTTATTAATTTCCCAACGAAACGTGTACGAAAATCCGGCTTGTAAACACGCGGTATATCTTTTCCTGCTTTTTTTAATTTTTCTTCCCAGATGAGCGCCTGCTTTTCTGCAGCTTCTGCCAATTCTAAAAATAATTTTTTACGCGTGATATCAATTTCATGCTGCGCGACTTTTTTATAGAGCCAAGCCGAACCTTTTTCTTCCTGCCAATTTTTTAAAATCATAAATATTCCTTCAAAAATTGAGGTACACGTTTCTCTAACCAATAGGTTGCACGCCACGGCATCGAGCCGCTCACAAAACCCACATGCCCGCCTTGTTCTGTTAATTCTAAAGTGACATCAGAAGATAACTCAAACGGATGCGGCAAAAGATCTTCCGTCATGAAAGGATCATCCTTTGCTTGTAATAATAAAGTGGGAACAGAAATATTTTTTAAAAATTGTCGAGAACTGCATTTGTGATAATAATCGTCTGCATTGAGAAAACCATGCAGCGGCGCTGTGATTTTATCATCAAAATCACGCAGCGTGCGGAGTTCTTCCAAAACAGACAACTCAATAGGAGCCGGCAGCACCGCAAATTTATTTCGCATTTTTTTACATAACATACGTACAAAATGTTGATCATAAACACGCGAAAAACCTTTTTGAATACGCATAACGGCTTTGCTTAAATCAAATGGAACAGAAATCGCGACAGCAGCTTGCAATGGATTATTTTTTCCTGATTCTCCCAGCCATTTCAACAAGACATTTCCACCGAGAGAAAATCCAACCGCTGCCAGAGGTTTGTTGTGTTTCATCAATACTTCAATAATGTTTGCGAGATCTTCTGTTTCACCGGAATGATAACTGCGTACGCTGCGATTCATTTCACCGCTGCAGCCGCGAAAATGCATCAATACACCGCGCCAACCGCGTGCGCGCATTGCATATAACATTCCTTTTGCATAAGGAGACGAGAGAGAACCTTCAAGACCATGAAGAATTAAAACAATCGGACCATTATTTTCTTCTGTCCAGTTAAGATCAATGAAATCACCGTCTGCGAGTTCAATCCGTTCCCGCTGTAAGGGAATATTTTTAATTTTGCGTCTGCAAAAAGTCGGCCACAATGTTTGTAAATGGGCCCCAGGCAGCCACCAGGCAGGTTTAAAACAATCTTTGTATTTTTCATTTTCATTCATGATATGGACGGCTCAATGTATGCACCGTATCCACCAAAACCGCAACGTTTTCAGGCGGTACATCCGGTGTAATGCCATGCCCCAAATTAAAAATATGGCCTGAACCCTGGCCAAATTCACTTAAAATACGTGCAACTTCTTTTTGAATATCGGGAGCTTGATAGAGCAGCAAAGCTGGATCCATATTACCTTGTAAAGCAACTTTTCCGCCAACACGCTCGCGGGCTTTGCCCAAATTAACTTGCCAATCTACACCCAGCGCATCACAGCCTGAATTCGCCATGGATTCCAGCCATTCCGCGCCATTTTTTGTAAATAAAATCAGCGGAATGCTTTCACCTTCATATTCACGCAACAATAAAGAAATGATTTGCTGAATGTAACGCAAAGAATAATCCTGATATTGCTCAGTATTTAACAGACCGCCCCAGGTATCAAAAATCATTACGACTTGCACTCCCGCACGAATTTGCGCATTTAAGTGTTCTGCAACAGATCGCGCCAAAATATCGAGTAAAGCATGCAAAAAACGTGGCTGTTCGCGCAATACCGCGTGGACTGTGGGAAAACTTTTATCGGCACGGCCTTCCAGCATGTAAGTTGCGAGTGTCCAAGGACTTCCGCAAAAACCAATCAGCGGAACTTTTCCGGCTAATTCTTGACGAATTAAACGAACGGCATCCAGCACATATCGCAAATGAATTTCAGGATCAGGCACACCCAGCGCTGTCAAATCATGTACAGATCGAATCGGTTTATCAAACTGCGGGCCTTCGCCTTCTACAAAGCGCAAACCTAATCCCATGGCGTCGGGTATGGTTAAAATATCGGAAAATAAAATAGCAGCATCTAAAGGAAAACGATTTAAGGGCTGCAAGGTCACTTCACAGGCGAGTTCCGGCGTTTTGCAGAGCTTCAGAAAACTGCCTGCTTGCTTGCGAACTTCACGATATTCAGGCAGATAACGTCCTGCTTGCCGCATGATCCAGACAGGCGTCATATCAACAGGTTCCTGGCGGATAGCGCGTATTAAGCGGTCATTTTTTAACTTTATCATGTGGGTGTACCGGCTTTTCTAAAGATCCAGAATATAACATTTTTTAGATAGCATTGTAGCTGTCTCAGAGAATCTGTTATTCTATATCTTTAAAAAATTTTTTAACTGTTTTTTTTGGATAAAAGGAAAATATCATGCGAAAACACATTATAGCAGCTACAGTAGCTGGTCTTTGTATCATCGGCGTTGCAGCTTGCCAAAAGTCTGAAAATGCCCCAGCAGATAACACAACGGCTACGACAACAACAACGACGCAAACTACCGCGCCTACTTCTGCTCAAAACACAACAACAGACACATCAAACAACAATATGGCTCAACCTGCGCCCGCTCCAGAAGCAACACCGGCTCAAGCTCCGGCTCCCAGCATGGCAACACCGGATCAAAACACAGCTGCGATGAATCCAACAGACACAAATGCAGCGTCCCAGCCTCCCGCTTCTGCTACTTCAACAACAATTAACACACCAGGATCGGCTACCACGACAACAACGACTACACCACCTGATGCTTCATCCGCGATGATGCCAAGCACACCCGCTCCCAGCGCTTCTGTTACAACCACAGGACCGGCTACGACAACAACAACCACGAATCCATCTTCTGGAACAACCACGACAACAACCACACCCGCACCAAGCACAGGGACAAACTAGTAACTACTCAGTCCGGGGGCCAAAAGCAATATTTTATTTGGCACCCCGCTGGTCTGTTACATAAACTACCGCTAGATTAATTTTTGATAGTTCCTTCGCTTTTTTACCTCCTTCCCCTTTGCACTTGGAGGAAGGGGGACGTTCTAATTTAGCACATCTGTATCGGAGCGTCCCCCTTCCTCTAAACGCGCTTTTCGTTTGGAGGAAGGGGAAAGGGCATAGGCATCAAGCTAAGGAATTTAGCCACCTTTCCAGCCCACGATTGGCGCGGGCTGTAAGGTAATAAGCAGTAAAA
>DATIJV010000164.1:0-12031 GCA_035478255.1 Gammaproteobacteria bacterium | reverse complement strand
ATTCGCGCTTTTCGCGAATTTAGAGTGAGTTAATGTCCGGGATCCACCCAAATGATAAGGGTAGATCCCGGACATTAAGTAGCGCTAAATTCGCAAAAGGCGCTCATTAAGCGCTACTAAATTCCGGGATGACAACCAATGGGGTTGTGAGCTATTACGGTTAAATTAATTCCCGTACATTTTCGCATTATCGCTTAGCCACATATTAATCGCCGCTAAATCTGCCTCACTTAACGTGCCCGCTGCTTGCTTCAACGCGAGTAAATTGTTCACATATGCATAACGATCTGCTGCATATTGTTCCTGTGCCTCAAAAACATTTTGCTGCTGATTCAACACATTCACCAAAATTTCTGTACCGACACGATAACCTGCTTGCATTCCCGAAAGTGAACTGATATTCGATTTGATCGATTGTTTATCCGCGGCAATTTTGCTAATCCCTGCAACTACATTCAAATAATTTTGCCGTGTTTGTGTGAGTGTGCTGCGTAATTGAAACTCTAATTGCTGTAAAGCTGTTTGATAATTATATTTTGCCTGGTCTGTTTCCGCGACAACCAAACCACCTTCAAAAATCGGAATATTAAAATTCAAACTGGCAGTTGAAGTATGTGTATTGCTCGCACCATTTGTCTGAAATATTGTATTACCTGATGCCGCAAAATAATCAGCTTCATAACCTGCCTGGATATTCACGCTGGGTAAATGGCCGGCAAATTGCTGTTTAATAATATCTCGATAAGATTCCGCTTGATACTGCGCAGATTTGACAGACCAGTTTTGCTTGCCCGCTGTTGTCACCCAATCCTCAATATTCGCAGGCTGTGGAGTTATTAAGGGAAAATCATCTCTTAAACGCAGAAGTGCTGGATAAAGCTGTCCTGTGATTGCGCGTAAATTTTCTTTATCTGTCGCCAATTGCGCTTCTGCTGCAATAGTGTTCGCGACAGAGGTTTCATAAGAAGCACGCGCAGTATAAACATCCGTAATTGTTTTTAAACCTACCCGATATTGCTGAGTAATTTGATCGAGTTGCTTGGCATAAGCTGTTTTTGTTGATTGTATGTAAATAAGATTATCCTGATCTTTCAGAATATTAAAATAAGCTCCTGAAACACGGATCATTAAATTTTGCGTAGCAGCGCTTAAAGTTGCATCTGCACCTTTCGCTAATGCATTTGCACTGGCCAATCCTGCGAATTTTCCAAAATCAAAAACGGTTTGCGTTAAACTCAAATTCATATTATATCCGCGCTGAGTGCCAGAGAGTTGCCCTGAAGCGGGGCCTGAAGAAGCATATTTGAGGTAGTTTGGTGCGGCGAGGCTTGCCGTTATGCCGGGCAGCAAGCCTGCAATATTAATCGGCACGCCTTCGCGTGTGGAAAGTCTTTGCGAAATGGCTTGTTGATAAGTGGGATCGCTTACCAATGCCTGACGGAATACTTGCAATAAGTCTGTACTGGCAAATGCTTTGCAGCACAGGCTAAAGATAATAATGGTTAATAATAATTTTTTCATTTTGGCTCCTACGTTTTGCGTCAGTATTCTTTTATGTTAATTCAATCGCGAGCTTTAACGCTTGTATCATACTGCCTGCATCAGCTTTTTTTGTTCCCGCCGCATCTAACGCGACGCCATGATCAACAGAAGTTCGAATGAAGGGAAGTCCAAGTGTGACATTTACCGCAGACCCAAGACTCATATATTTTATCACAGGCAATGCTTGATCATGGTACATGGCGAGTATAGCGTCGCACTCTCGCAGGCGGTGTTCTGTGAAAATGGTGTCGGCGGGAAAAGGTCCGCTAATATTAGACTGTTCTTTACGTAATTCTTCAAGAGCGGGGGTGATAATTTCAATTTCTTCCCGACCCAGATGGCCATGCTCGCCTGCATGCGGATTTAAACCGCATACTAGCACTCTCGGCTTAGTTAATCCGAATTTTCTGGATAATTCAAGCAATAAAACGCGTAAACTATTTTTTATTTTTTCTTGAGTGATTGCTTGCGGTACCTTGGCGAGTGGAAGATGAGTTGTCAGTAAAGCGACTTTAGTTTGAGGTGTGACAAACAACATGAGGGGTTCTTTGACATGACAGCGATTCGCAAAAAATTCTGTATGGCCTGTAAAATTTATTCCAGCATTATTCAGAATTCCTTTATGCACGGGGCCTGTTACAACAGCTTGAGTGATGTTTTTTTCACAAAGTGAAGACGCAATTTCAAGACTTTTTATAACATGTTCCGCATTTTGTACGGTTAAATCTCCTGCGGTGACAGGATGATTTAATGGCAGAGAAATTATTTTTAAATGACCGGGCTTGTGAATTTCTACAGGCATATGCTGATCAAATGAAGTGAGCTTTAACGGTAAACTGAGAAGCTTTGCGCGCTCTAACAGAAATTCAGGATGAGCGACAACGATCAGTTCAGCATCCCATGCTTGCTGTGCGATTTGAACGACGAGATCAGGACCAATGCCTGCTGGCTCGCCGGGAGTGAGGATGATGCGCGAAAATTTTTTCATACCGAATCGGGGTGCAAAATGATAATCGCTTGACTATGCAATTGTGCTACCCATTTTTTTAAGACTTCTGCGAATTTACGCTGATAAACTATTTGTTCAGCTTCTTTCTCGCTGGGCGCAGGTGTAGCATTGGCAGCTGGATTATTTTCATTGCGTATATCAATTAAACGAACAATATGAAAACCATTGCCTGTCTGAATGGGCCCAATCACATTACCTTTTTTAGCAGCCGCAATTTGTTCGGCAAATGCGGATGGCATTTCATCGATTTTGCGCCAGCCTAAATTATTATTTTCGAGATTTTTTTCATCTGGATTGATTAAACTGCTATAACTTGCGCCTTGTTTTATTTGACGCAATAAATTTTCTGCTTGGACTTTTGCTAGAGCCAATTCATTCGCAGAAGCAGTATCCGATACTAAAACAATTAAATCATCTACTTGATATTCTTTTACGCTGGATTGAGTTGTTGACGCAGCCATTAACCATTCTTTAGAGTGCATAAAATTTTTGACATCTTCATGTGTCATATTCACTTTAGAGGCGACTTGCTGCTGCTGAATTTGTTGTAATGTCAACTCTTCGCGAATTTCTTTGCGATATTCTCCGCGAGTCAAATTCTGTGATGCAACTTTTTCGTAAAGGGTCTCTGCACTGACACCATTTTGTTTTGCAATATTCTCAACAGTTTCGTCTACTTGTTTATCAGAAATTTTGATGCCTGCCTGTGCCGCAGCTTGTAGTTGAAGTTTTCTATCCACCACTTGTTCCAGCACCCTTTTTTGCAATTCTTTTGCGGATGGCATGGGAGCACTTGCTCCTCTCAATTGAGCTTTCATTGTATTGGCTGCATTATTCAATTCACTTTGCGTGACAGCCGAATCATTTACGACAGCCACAATACCATCCAGTGCCTGTTGAGTGTTTTTTGCAAAAAGTGCCGGGCATAGCAAAATGCAATACGCAGCCAATATAAATCGAAAGAGATTAATCATTTAATAATCCTGTCCAAAAACGTTTTGATATCCTGAAACACTGGTGCTTAATAACTGGCTCGGGTCCGCATTACCATAAACCCCCAATCCTTTTAACGCAAACTGGAAAAAGAATTGAGTATTGTACTGATAAGTGTTCGTCGGGTTTAAATTTGCAAAAGCCCGACCGGTAACAAAGCGGACAGCCCAGCAGCAAGTGTCGTATTGTAAACCATATAAAAGATTCTGAAAATGGTGGTGGTTCCAATTTTGAGTCCAGCGGCCCACCATGCTCCAATCACGAGCTAAAGGCCAGGCAAAGGAAAAATCGGTTTGCGAGAGATTGCTTTGATTGCTGCCTGGCACATCATTGATTTGAATATCGCCATTTTGAACATAACCATACCCTAGATTAACAATTTTTCGCGGATCGAATTGTGGCTGATAATGTAATGTAATGCTTTGATTATTAAATTTATTTGTCTCAACATTCCAGATGGCGTTGGCGATCATGCCCCAATTAGGATTGAGGTTGTAATTGAAGACACCCGAGAGCGGGGATTTGTTAAAAGTATTCGCCGTATTGTCGGCTGTCGGTATGCAGGGTACCACCGAATTGACGGAATTGATCGGATTACACAAAGTGACCCGTCGATTTTTAAAATACAAAATTTGCCCAATCCCGGCGCGCAATTTTTCATATCCAGTTTGTTCATCAATTAAACGGCTGGTCAAGCCATAACTGATTTGATTTGCATCGCCAATACGGTCCAATCCGCTAAAACGATTATAAATAAACAATTCATCATACGTCAGAGTATTCTGCGTCGTATCAAAAACAGGAATATCATCCTGGTTTTTATAAGGAACAAAGGTGTAATAAATTTGCGGTTCCAGTGTTTGTCGATAAGGATTGCTAAAAACACGAATGTCACGATCAAAAAATAGTCCTGAATGAATGTCAAAAATCGGCAATTCACGACTTGGGGTCGTGGTGCTGTTCGTAGTGATGTGACTTAATTCATATTTGGTTAAAGCAAACTGCAAACGCGGTGTGAAATAAAAATAAGGCCGATTGTATGGCCATGCTATTCCCGGCTGTGCATGCAAACGATTACCCATTGGTGAAATAATGCTGCTTCCCGGTGTATCGGTAATATTAAAATGCGTGGTATCCGTCAGAATGAAATATTCCAGGTTGCCCGGCCCATTAGGATAATCTCCCTGAATGACAAATTGCGGTAATCGGGTATATTGATTTTGAACAACACTTTGGTCAACGGGATGCAAGGTTTGATAACCCTGGACACGGCCTTGTATTGTCCAATATTTTCCTTGATAAGCAGCTTGTCCCTGTTGCAACAATTGATTGGTCGTGACGATATCAAAATTATTGGTTAAATCGCTTAAGTAATAATCGTCACTCACGTAATTATAATCAACATTGGTTGTCCAGTGCTCGTTAAAACGCGTATTGTTTAGCCAATAAAGCGATTTGCGCGTATCGCTCGCATTTTGCAAACGGCGTAATTCTGCTTGAATAAATGGGTCAGACGAGTTTTGATATTGCGCCTGATAAGATTCTTTTAAATTCGCAAAAGCGCGATCGTTAGGCAAGGCGGCGACATTGACCATGCCATTGCTTGTGGGTGTCAGATAACGAAATAATTCACTGAGCTGCAAGCCGCGTTTGGATAAATACGCAGGTGTGATGGTCGAGTCGTAATTTGGTGCGGTATTCCAGTAAAAAGGCGTACCAAGATAAAAACCTGATTTGCTGGATGTTCCAACAGTCGGCGTCAAAAACCCAGTTTGACGGCGTGAATCAATGGGAAAATTCATATAAGGCGTATAAAAAATTGGCACGCCTTTGACATAAACACGCGCATTTCTTGCAGTACCGCGGCCGGTATTTTTATTTAATTCAATTCGGCCGGCACGCACGCGCCAAGCATGGGTGGTCGGCGGACAAGTACTATAACTCGCATTTTTAAACACATAAATACGTGATTCGGTTTGTTCAAAATCATCGGCTTTTCCCCATGCGCTTAACTGAACGATTTCGCGAGATTGTTCTAATTGTTGTGCCGTATAAACCGGGGAGGGATGTGTGCGCAGGTTACTATAAATGGCAGTGCGGTAGAGAATATCATGCAAGGATTCGCCTTTGGTTTTTAAATCAACATGACCGCTTTTAGCGACGACCAAACTATTGGGTTCGCGTAAGGTAACATTTTCTATTAAATCAATTGAACTCAGTTTCCCTGTGGCAGGATCGCGATAAAGATATGCTTTATTCGCTACAATTTGCTGGCCAAAGCGGCTAATTGTCACTTTGCCTTGACCGATTGAAGTACCATGCACATCAAAAAGCATTTGACCTGCGGTAACTTGTATTTTATCGGAATTGACTAATTCTTCGGAAAAAACAAAAGGAGGTTCGAGATAAAACCCTCCGCAGCGATTGATATCGCAGGGAATCCAGCCTAATTCTTTGGCGAGAGCGGATTCTTCCAGGGTGCTTGTGTTGGATGAGGCTGGAAATGGGCATAATGAATCCGCGAGAGACATAATGGGTACTATGCCTACTATTAGAACCAATAAAAGCTGGATAATTTTGCGGTTATACATTCCACAGCTCGATGTCAAAAGAGTTATTGTATATGGATGGTGGGCACGGCAAAAAGCAGCCTTTGCCCACCATCCATTTTAAACAGGATGAAAGTGTACCAGATCCCAAACCATGACAGAAAATTGTTTTATGATAAAATCCCTTACTATGAATCCAATTTTTGAACAATGGTTGACCCAGCAATGCGGGTTGACTTCTTATCAATTAGATCCTTTAGCGGGCGATGCAAGTTTTCGCCGGTATTTTCGCGTACGCCAGGCAAATCGTTCTTTTATTGCGATGGATGCTTCTTCAGAAAAATCCAGTTGTGTTCCATTTGCCGCAATTGCTCGTTCTCTCAGAAAATACGGATTAAATACGCCTGAGATTTTTGCGGAAGATTTTGATCACGGTTTTCTTTTGTTGACGGATTTTGGCGATAGGCTTTATCTTAAGGAATTAACGCTCACGAATGCTGACATGCATTATTCTCATGCACTGGATGCCTTGCAAATCATGCAGCATTGTAAAATTGAAAACTGGACATTGAAGTCATTTACCGCAGATTTCATGCGAAATGAGTTAATGCTTTTTAAAGAATGGTTTCTTGAAAAACATTTAGGATTAATTTTAAATGATTCAATGCATGACATGCTGACAAACTGTTTTAATTTTTTAGCAGATAGTGCGGCGAGCCAGCCGCAGGTTTTTATGCATCGTGATTATCATTCTGCTAATTTGATGGTGTTACCTCAAAACCAAGTGGGAATTTTAGATTTTCAGGATGCATTTTTAGGGCCTGTTACCTATGATCTGGTTTCATTGCTCCGTGACTGTTATATTTCGTGGCCAAATGATATCGTGCAGAAATGGGTCTTGTATTTTTGGGAAAGAATGCCATTGCCGCGCATTTGCGAAAAAGATTTTTTGCGATGGTTTGATTTGATGAGTATGCAGCGGCATTTAAAAGCATTGCTGACTTTTTCGCGCAAGTATCGCCGCGATCAAAACGCGCATTATTTGCAGCATATTCCGCGCACGTTAAATTATATTTTAGCGACGAGCGCGATTTATCCTGAAACTAGCGCACTGAATCAGTTTTTAAAAAATATGGTGATGAAAAAATGCGTGGAATGATTTTAAGTGCCGGGCGTGGTTCCAGAATGGGAGCATTGACTGATCATGTTCCAAAACCATTGCTTAAAGTGAATGATCGGCATTTGATTGAATATTCGATTTTTTCACTGACAAAAATCGGGGTGACAGATATTGTGATTAATATCAGTTATCACGGCGAGCAAATTAAACAGACATTGGGGAATGGTTCGCGTTATCAGGCAAATTTTCATTATTCAGAAGAACCGGAAGCATTGGAGACAGGCGGCGGGATCTTGCAAGCGCTGCCTTTGTTGGGTGATGCACCGTTTATTGTGTTGAGCAGTGATGTGATTACCGATTTTCCTTTGGAAAAATTACCACGCGAGCCGGAACAGTTGGCGCATCTCATTTTAGTTGATAATCCTGATTTTCATCCGCGCGGCGATTTTTGTCTGGATGAAAAAAAAATTTATTGCCAGGAACAAAATACTTTTACTTTTGCGAACATAGGAGTTTATCGGCGTGAATTGTTTGACGGATGCCGCCCGGGAAAATTTCGTTTGGGGGATTTGCTTAAAGCCGCTGCAAAAAATTCTAAACTGAGCGGGGAATGTTATCGAGGTCTTTGGCATAATATGGGCAGGCCGGAGGATTTAGCGCGGTGCTTCATATCCTCCCGGAATCCCATTTGAAAACACAATTTGCCATAATTGCATTTCCCGCGCACGAAACACACCTGCACACATTAATAAATAATAATTCCACATCCGATAAAAACGCTCATCATATTGCGATTTTAATTTTTCCCAGTGACGTTTGAAATTTTGGTTCCATGCCATGAGTGTTTTATCGTAAGAAGGCCCAAAATTATGCCAATCTTCCATAACAAACATGCCTTCTGTCGCTTTGCCAATTTGTGCGATAGACGGCAGCATGCCATTCGGAAAAATATATCGTGCAATCCATTCATCTGCCTTAGCTGTTGATACATTCGATCCAATGGTATGCAATAAAAATATCCCATCTTCTGACAAGAGATTTTTGACTATTCGCATATATTTGCGATAATTTAAATGTCCGACATGTTCAAACATTCCAAGCGATGCTATGCGATCAAATTTTCCCTTTAAATCGCGATAATCCTGGAATAAAATTTCAATGGGTAAACCCTTGCAAATTTCTTTCGCATATTCGTATTGTTGAATTGAAATAGTAATTCCCACAACTTCAACCTGATACCGTTCCGCTGCATATTTTGCTAACGCGCCCCAGCCGCAACCAATATCCAGGAACCGCATCCCGGGTTTTAACTGTAACTTTCTGCAAGTGAGATCCAGTTTTGCGGCTTGTGCTTCATCTAATGTTTCAGCATTTTTCCAATAACCGCAAGTGTAAATCATGTGGCTGTCAAGCATACATTTAAAAAGATCTTGGCCCAGATCATAATGTCTTTTGCCTACCTCAAGCGCCCGTGTTTTTGTTTGTAAATTAATTATTTTTGCGAGCGCAAATTTTAAAAGAAGACGAAAATTTTTTTTTACTTTTGTTTCAGTATGCGCTAACATGAGCCGTTCAAAAAAAATATCCAGCGCATCACAATCCCACCAGAGATCCATATACGCTTCACCTAATGCCAATGAACCGCCGTGCAAAATACGAGAATAAAATTGCTCGTTGTAAATTTTTATGTCGCCGGAATTGTTACCATTAATCGTGATTCCTGCATTGTGTAGTAGTTCAGCGATGACTGATTTGGCTATGTTCTTCACATTATACCCTGTCATTCAAAACTTAAGTATGAGGAAATAATATGACTTTAGCAATTGTCTATAGCCGTGCAAATGTAGGAATGGATGCCCCTTTGGTTGTGGTCGAAGTGCATCTTTCTCGCGGCATGCCTGGATTGAATATTGTAGGGTTGCCTGAAACTGCGGTAAAAGAAAGCAAAGATCGCGTACGCAGTGCATTACTCAATACCTGTTTTGAATTTCCGAGATATCGTATGACAATTAATCTCGCGCCTGCCGATTTGCCAAAAGAAGGCGGGCGTTTTGATTTGCCCATTGCTTTAGGAGTTTTGGCTGCATCAGGACAAATCCTTCCTGAAAAATTAAAAGAATTCGAATTTGTCGGGGAGTTGGCATTGTCAGGTGAATTGCGCGGTGTTCGCGGTGCGCTGCCTGTTGTATTGGCCGCAGCGCGCGCGAAGCGAAAATTAATTATTCCACAAGCCAACGCAGCAGAAGCTGCTTTAGTCAAACAGGCAGAAGTGTTTTCCGCTTCACATTTATTAGAAGTTTGTGCTTATTTAAAAGATGAAGCAAAACTTCCGGGTTGTGAGCGTGTTGAAACAAATTATTCTATAAAAAACCCACCAGATCTCGCGGATGTGCATGGACAACCGCATGCGAGACGTGCCCTGGAAATAGCAGCGGCGGGCAATCACAGTTTATTATTTATGGGTTCACCCGGAACGGGTAAAACCATGCTCGCGAGCCGATTGCCCGGTATTTTGCCGCCTTTGAGCGATGAGCAATCATTGGAAGTGGCAGCACTGAATTCAATCAGCCGTAATGGTTTTGATTATCGGCAATGGCAGCAAGTTCCATTTCGTTCTCCGCATCATAGTAGTTCCAGTATCGCATTGGTTGGGGGTGGTCGTCCGCCGCAGCCTGGAGAAATTTCTCTTGCGCATCAAGGCGTTTTATTTTTAGATGAATTGCCTGAATTTAACCGCAATGTTTTAGAATCTTTACGGGAACCGCTCGAGTCAGGTTGTATCACGATTTCTCGAGCGGCTTATCAAACTATTTTTCCCGCACGTTTTCAACTGATTGCTGCAATGAATCCTTGTCCTTGCGGATTTTTTGGAAGTTCTGGCCGGACATGCCGTTGCTCATCTTTGCAAGTCCAGCGTTATCTTGGAAAATTATCAGGGCCGTTTTTAGACCGGATTGATATGCAAGTGGATGTTCCCAATTTACCGCCGGAATTATTATCGATACAGACCCGGTCAAATGAAGATAGTGCCAGTGTTAAAAAACGTGTTTTGAGTGCGCGAGAACGGCAATATGCGCGGCAGGGAAAACTCAATTGCGAACTCTCTGTGCAAGATCTCGAAAATTTTTGTGTATTAACGAATGACGTGAAAATTATTTTAAACAAAATCATGACTAAATTTAATTTATCCGCACGCGTTTTTCATCGGATTATTAAAGTCACAAGAACCATCGCAGATTTAATGAGTTGTGATATGATTAACGCCGAACACGTGGGCGAGGCATTGAATTATCGTGCATTAGATCGAGCCAGGAATGTGAATCTATTTTGAGCAAAAATCGGTTATAATTATAGAAAACATGAATAAATCTTGAGGAGAGTAAGCTTATGCCAATCATTTTTTACCCGCATGAAGATGAATTGACGACCAGCACCATGGAACAAAAGCTGGAAGTGCTGCTAGATTCCGCGCAACGCTTTAAAGCAGTCGTCCTGGATTCAGGCAAAGCTGTCGAAGCGAATCCAGCGGTACAAAAACGCTTATCTCCACGCGATCTCACTAATGCTTTTAATTGGGAGGAAGTTGCCAGATTGCTCCGCGAAATTCGTGATCTTCCTGAAAATAATCCATCTGCAAAAACAAACAAATCGGCTAAACTTAAAAAACTCGCTGAAATTTATGAAGTGCTGCGTGCTGCTAAAATGCCAAAACTGGAAGCGGTTCGTATTGCTTTGATGAATGAATCGAACCAGTTGGCTTCTGGCGGATCGCAAGTTGCTTAATGTTCTTGTGAAACCGAGTGGTTTTTTATTCGAGGCAAAAGAAGATGAAACCATTCTCGAAGCCGCATTACGATGCGGCTATTTTTTTCCAAATCTTTGCCGTATGGGTGTGTGTGGAACGTGCCGCGGAAAAGTATTGCAGGGAGAAATTGATTATGCCGGAAAAGAAATTTTAGCTTTGAATCAGGCGGAGCGTGAAACAGGCTATGCATTATTTTGTTGTGCGCGTGCAAAAAGTGATTTGGTGATTGAAGTGAAAGATTTTGGAAAAATACCGATTTTTTCAACAAAAGAATGGATATATAACGTTATTCATCGTGAGACGCTTGGTAAAGCAATAACAAAAATTGTTCTTGGGCCTTCCGAAGATTCTCATCTGTTTTATCAAGCGGGCCAGTATATAAAAATTATTCATGCGGATGGAACTCTTTCACCGTTATCGATTGCCAGTGCTCCAGAAGAAAATTTTTTAATTGAATTGCATCTTGCGCACCCGCCGGATAATTTGCAAGCACAAGATATTTTACGTTTTACTGCGAGCGAAAAAAAAGTTGTGTTTACGGGGCCGTATGGCAATTGCACAATAGGTGAGTTATATGGCACAAAGCCGATTATTTTTCTTGCGCGCGGTACAGGTTTTGCGCCAGTTAAGGCGATTGTGGAAGAGATTCAAAAATTTAAGAATTATCCGCGTATGCATTTTTATTGGAGCGTGACGTCGCCGGATGAGTTTTATATGGATGAATTACTGACGCGGTGGGTGAGTGAGATAAAGAATTTTTCTTATACGCCGGTATTGAGCCGTGATTATCCGCACTGGAACGGGAGAGTGGGGTTGTTGCAAGATGTGGTGTTGGAGGATTATTCTGATTTGCTGGATTATTTGGTATATGTGAGTGCGCCGGAAGCCATTGTGCATGATGTGTTGCATAAATTCTTGGCGGCGGGTGTCGAAAGGAAGAATTATTTTTCGGATGTGTTTGATTATTTTTGACCTCCTTCCCCTTTCCCCTTCCTCCAAGCGAAAAGCATGCT
>DATIJV010000163.1:0-16915 GCA_035478255.1 Gammaproteobacteria bacterium | reverse complement strand
AGAGGTCCTGAACTAGCAAAGAATGTCTAATGAACCTTTTCTTGTAACGCTATGAGTGTTTCAAGCGACAATCCTGTTGCTTTTATTATTAATGCAAAATCGCAACCTTCAGCCAGAAGGCGTTGAGCAACGATGTTTTTTTCCTTCTCTATGCCTTTTTGTTCAAACCATTGTGCAAGTGTCATTGCTTCACCTCTTAGATTACCCGTCAAATGCTCTTGAACTTTTTGGACAAATATTTTCTCATCATCAATATCAAGGACATTTATTACGTAGTTTAGCACGATTTTACAATAACTTTCACCATCTTGTTGTTCAATGATTTTTAGCCAGGGAAACAAAACATCGCAAAAGGCTTCAACATTACGAACAGCCGAGCGGTATTTCAATGCGAATTCAGCCAGACCTGACCAGGCATGTTGCTTGATCTCATGCTCATCCAACCGCGCAAGGTCAATAAGCTGGTAAGGCTTGAACATCACTTCCTTGGCAATATTCTCTTCTTCCCCAAATAGGCCATAGATATCCCTGGGTGCATTCCAAGGTTTTACACCGCTATAGACGACCAGAGGATAAATTAATGGCAAAGAGACATTTGGGTTCTTTTTACGGTGTAGCTCGATTGCCCGGACTATGTATACCAATAGCCGAAACGCCATATATTTATCTACCTCGCTTTGATGCTCGCACAAAATATAAAGGTAAGCCAAAGACTCGCCTAGTGCCTTATCAACATTAAATGTTAGGGTTGGCGCCCAGATTGCGAGAGATTAAAATGTTTTTTCTTCGAAAAAGCACAGGCGTACTTGCCAGTACGTCGAGCATTTTTCGAAGAAAAAACATTTTAAGGTCGAAGCAAGATGGGTGATCACACCCTAACATTTAATGTTGATAAGGCACTAGCTTGACTGAATAAAGCAAGTCGGCCTCGGTCGCTTGGTATGCCTCATCAATGAAGGTACTTTTTTGTAATGAGAGTGTTGTAAGATCAAGTTTGCTTAGCAAGACAGCAGGCAAATGCTCTTTAAAAAAATCACTCGCTACCCGAATGTCTGACATGGACGCACGAAACAATTTATCGTGTGGCTGATGAACAATTTTGACCACTGTTTCTTCCTTATATCGACGCAGTATACTAGGGGGGCAAAATTAACCGAACGCTGTACTAGACACATACTCCCGACACAACAAAGCCTTCCGCCCATGCCGCGCAATCGCCAGCATCACAAGATGCGTCAACAAATCAGAATATCGCATGCCCGACGCATTCATTAATTTTGGATACATGCTAATCTCTGTAAACCCGGGAATAGTATTGACCTCATTAAAATAAATTTCATTTGTACCGCGCTCGAGAAACAAATCCACTCGCGCCATGCCTTCACATTCCAGCACATTAAAAATCACTTTCGCCATTGCTTGCGCTTTCAATTGCAACTCTTCTGAAATCGTCGCCGGAATTAAAAGTTCCGCTCCCTTCTCATCCAAATATTTCGCCGCATAAGAATAAAATTCATGAGAAGGTCTCACTTCACCCACTACACTGACGATCGGATCAGCGCCATAATCCTCTGATTCCATCACCGCTACTTCTAGTTCAATTGCATCAATACCTTGCTCAACAATAATTTTTGTATCATAACGAAATGCATCATTCATCGCGGCGAGCAAGTCTTCTGCCCGCTTGACTTTCGTAACACCGACACTTGAACCAGTATTCGCCGGTTTAACAAAAACGGGAAATCCCAGTTTTGCTGCCACTTCACAAAAATAAGCAGGATTTTTATTCCATTGGCCACAATTGATGACACGATAATCCGGCACGCGAATACCTGCGTCTCTCACCAGCCGCTTTGAAATATCTTTTTCCATCCCAACCGCAGAAGACAGTACGCCGCATCCTACATATGGCACTTCTGCCAATTCCAGCAAACCCTGGACTGTACCATCTTCACAAAGAGGCCCATGAATCACTGGAAAAATGACATCGAAAATTCGTTCCGATTTTTTTGCCTGGGCCAGTAACTGCGCAGGCTGGACATGCTGCATTTGTTTCCCAATCGAATCAGGATTAAATAACATACGCTCCGCATCCCGCGTCAACTGTAATTTCGCGGAATCATTCAATTCTTTTTTTAAAACATCATCCCCTAAAAACCATACGCCTTCTTTATCGATGCCGATTGGAACCACTTCGAATCGGTCGCGGTCAAGATTTTGAATAACATTCGTAGCAGAAGATAATGAAACTTCATGCTCGCCCGAACGTCCACCATACAACACCGCAACCCGAATTTTTTTTGAATGGCTCATTAAAATCTATCCCCTGGTAAAATCCAAATCGAAGAATATACTCTTTTCTCCAGGATGTGTCATCCAACCATCCTGTATCTTTCTTTGACATATGAGTATAAAATGTTTAACATGCCGTTTAGCGAAAAACCAGAGACGTACAAAAAATAGTCTCTCCAGCAAGTGAGATACGCCGTGAAAATTTACCGTTATATTCTGTCTTTTTTAATCTTTTTTAGCATAACCGGCTGGGGGCCTTTCAGTTTTTTTTCAAGGTCCATTGATGAACCGCCAGGAACTGAAGCGTGGCTGGAAAAAGAAATACAGTTGATTAATTCCCAGGCGAGCAACATCGATCGCGATGTTTTAAAATTAAGCCTGACGGCTTACCTCAAAGCACGGCAGCACGGCTGGGACAATAAGCAGTTATTGACTATTATCGATTACACTAAACCCTCGACTGAGAAACGCTTATGGGTCGTTGACCTGAAACATGCAAAAGTTTTATTCAATACCTGGGTAACCCATGGGAAAAATAGCGGGAAAGCCAACTCGACCTCTTTCTCTAATCAACCAGGCAGTTTAAAATCCAGCATTGGTGTATTTCTGACAACTGGCCAGGCCTATATGGGCGAAAATGGCTATTCACTTCGCATGCAGGGACTCGAACCTGGCATTAATGATAATGCTTATCGGCGTGACATTGTATTTCATGGCGCATGGTATGCCGCAAGCGATGTGATTAAAAAATATGGATTTCTTGGAAGAAGCTGGGGCTGCCCGGCTGTGAATGAAAGGACCGCGCGACCCTTAATTGACACCATCAAGGGTAATACGCTCGTTGTTGCGTATTCTGATGATAGAAACTGGCTAAGACATTCGGCATTTTTAGAAAGATAAGGAAAATAATTATTATGTGTACCACATTCCACCGACTGACAAAAAGACTCAGTCTATTGACTGTTTTATTGTTCTTTCCCCTCGCAAATTCTTACGCAAAAAATTTTAATCTGCCTTCAGGAAATGAATCTTTGATTGGCGAAATACAATACACGAAAACCAATCCAGGCGATACGACGACGACGATTTCGGAACGTTATAATGTAGGATTAAATACGATTGTGGAAGCGAATGCAGGCGTTGGCGAAAGATCGATGTTTGCAGGCGGCACGCCACTGACTATCGCAACTCAATTTATGTTACCGCCAGGGCCGCGAAAAGGGATTGTGATTAATTTGCCGGAAATGCGGCTTTATTATTATCCCGAAGGATCGAATCAAGTGATGACGTTTCCGGTAGGGATAGGGAGGATTGGCAAAACTATTCCAATCAGAAGTACGAAGATTGCGCGGAAAACTGTCAATCCAACCTGGACTCCACCGGAAGACATTCGCAAATTTGATGAAGAACAAGGAATTCAATTACCCAAAGTGATGGGGCCAGGACCGGACAATCCTTTGGGCCCATATGCAATCTATTTAGGAATTCCGACTTATTTGATTCATAGCACGATTTTTCCAGAAAGCATTGGCCGGCGCGCGAGCTTTGGTTGTATTCGGATGAATGAAAGTGATATTAAACAATTCTTTCCGACAGTTACGCCCGGCACACCAGTGGAAATCATTGATATGCCTTATAAAGTGGCGTGGGATAATCATCAGCTTTTTCTGGAAGCACATTCGCCTTTAGAAGAAAGAAGTGACGCAGAAGCCGCTAATATGGCAGGAATTGTAAAGAGCATTGAGAAAAATATGCCGAAGAACCAGGTAACGCTGGTGAATTGGCAATTAGTGGCGTATTTGGCAGAGCAACCGGATGGAATACCGCATGATATTGGGGTGAAGGTGTCGGGTTAGACGAAGTGGTGGTGGGCTTAGGCGTGCTTTCCTGCCTAGCCCGAATATTTCATCATGGAGCCTCAGAAAAAGCTTAAAGGCCGCGTGATGACAAGGCGCGAGTCAAAAATGTTTCAGGAGCATATTGAAATATGTGACTGAAACATTTTTGACTCGCAACGCAGTCAGCATGCGGTCTTTGAGCTTTTAATGAGGCTCCATGATGAAATATTCGGGCTAAGCCCACACCATTACTGGAAAAATTTGATTTATTCAACAACGCCGCTTTTTGTGGGGTTCGGTAAAAGAGGTAAAAAATTTGAATAAAAAAATTTCTTCCACCGCCAAAGCGGTGGAAGAAATCGTATTGAGGAGAAAATTATTTTCTTTTCAGTTGGTTCCTTTCTTTTTCGATTGCCGTGCTCGCAACCTTTGACTGTGATGCAATTTTTTCCATTCCAACAGTCATCTTGCGGCCTTCAATGCGCATTTTATTCCCAAACCAGGCATATGCATTTCCCCCAAATAGATCATACACTGAAGTGACCACCCTCATACCAACCTTGGCAAGGGCTTTTCCAATTGCTTTCAAAAACACAACTCCGTTTCTATCCCGGGATTTTTCCAAAATCTTTTGGTTTTCAATATATACGTTGGCAAAATCAGTCAGTCTTTTAGCATCCTTAACATTCTCCTGAGTCAAAGTGTCTCTTAGCTCTACCATTGCCTTATATTTTTTAGCCGTAACTCTTATTTCTTTTGGCAATTGGTTTTCGTTGTTAAGTAACTCATCCATTGATCCACTGGCAATCTCGCTGTAAACCTCCTCAATTTTATGGCCTTGAAACCTGGCCTGCAATGTAGGATTCTTTTCACGCGCGGCCTTAAGCTGTGCTTTTAAATGCTCGATATACTTGTCAACAGCTGTTTTCAGCTCGCCTACAGCCGTTTCCTGGGCCTTCCGTTCCTTTTCTTTTACGGTGTCTTTTATTTCCTTTAGCTCTTGCTGTCTTTCATCAGCTCTTGCTACACGTCTTTCATCCATCCAGCGGGGCGTACTGATTCTGATTAAAGCTTCAAGAGGAGCTGTCGCATAATCGTCGTCAATATGCTTTAAACCAGCACGGGTGCGGTCAGATGCTTGCAGCCTTTGGAGCGGTGTTAAAGCTTGATTATTTAAATCAGCTAACATGCTGTCAGCCACAACTATATTCGCCCGCGCAGCAACGGCTTTTTGAGTGTTGTCTTTTCCTTTTGCTGCAGCCATCCCATTCACTACACTCATGCGCTTTTTATATTCATCGAGAAGCGCTTTGCTTTGCGCGATTTCAATGAGATACGGAACTGCCAAGCGATGCTGCTCATCCTTCTCGACTTTTTGTTCAGGGATAACCACTGCCACCGTCGGAGGTTTTGGAAGTGCATCCCTATACCCCTGAATAACTTTCTGGGAATCCTCACTAATTTTTTTGCAAGCCTGCTCCAATGCTGTATCAATATTATCGATAAGAGCACTCGTGCTCCCATATTCAGCTATGGCTTTTTGATCATTTTGCAAAACCCCTTCAAATACACTTTCTAATTTCTGCAAGTTCCGTATTTTGTAATCAATTTTTTTATTTTCATCTGCATTAGTTCCTTTCGATTTTTCCAGTATTCTAACCGTCTCCTGGATTGCTATATGAATGGAAGGCGCAGAACGCTTAACCTGGTCATCGTAGGAAAGAGCTTGATCTTTTTCTTCCGACATCTTTTCTTGATAAATTTTTGCAATCGCGACTTTTAGGCCCTGAATCGACGCAGATATATCAGAAAGTTCTTTCGGGAATTGACTACAAAAAACATCCGATACATGCCCCAGCGACTCAAGTTTGCTTAACATCATGAGAAGCTGTTCTGGTCGTTCATCTCTTAACAACGGATCAAGCATACGCTGAAGATTCGCTGCAATATCATCAGCAGCTATTGCTACGTGTACATCTTTCAGCTCTGTTAGGGGCTGCTTCTCTCGTATTTTTTCGAGCTTCTTTTGCCTTGCTGCCAGCTCTATTTGTGGATAAATCTCTTCAGCGAGCAAATCAAAAAGAGCACGCACATTACCAGGCAAAAGATCTTTATAATAAGAAACAGGTTTAAAAGATGAAGAAAAAATACCTTTTTCTTTAATTAAAAGAGGAGGCAATTTAGGGAAGTCTTCAACATTATCAGCCAACACAGCAAGTGCATGAGCATCCAAAGCTTGAAGTTGACCTACCAGTTGTCCTGAAGTTTTTTCTTCTACGTCGTTTCTCTGCATATCAAACCCCTCTTTTGTTTACTTTTTATCTAATAATACTAATTATGTTCTACTTATAATACATTAAGTATAAAAAACAAACATTAAGAAACTATTAACACATTATTACAAATTAGTCAGAAACATCTTGATTATTTGAAGCTTTTTAGAAGACTTATTAGAGAAGACTTGTAAATAACATTATACCAGAGAACAAAAAACAAACATGAAGACAGGCTTAAATATTGGGGATTAGATTAAAAACACACTTCTCCGCACTTCAAAGGATCCAATTGCAAATGCTTCGCAAGTGTTTGACCTATATCAGAAAATGTTTCTCTGCGGCCAATCGCTTTAGGCTTAATTTCAGGGCCAAAAAATAAAACTGGAATATTTTCGCGTGTATGATCTGACCCGGGTTGAGTGGGGTCACAGCCATGGTCCGCCGTTATGACAGCCATATCACCAGGCTTCAATAATTTTTCAAATTCCGGCAAACGCTTGTCAAAATCTTCTAATGCTTTCGCATAACCCACCACATCACGCCGATGGCCGTACAGCATGTCAAAATCAACCAGATTCACAAACACCAGACTGCGGTCAGGGGCCGTTTTGACTTCTTTTAAAAAAGCATCAAATAAAGCCATATTGCCGTCTGCCTTGACAGTTTTGGAAATACCGCGATGCGCGTAAATATCAGCCACTTTGCCTATGGCAATCACCTCTCCACCCTCTTCAATCAATAAATCCAAAAGCGTAGGCGAAGGCGCGGGCACGGCATAATCAGAACGATTTCCTGTTCGCGTATAATGCCCAGGCTGCCCTTTGAAAGGCCGTGCAATCACGCGTCCAACATTGTAGGGATTAACCAGTTCGCGGGCTAATTTGCATAATTCCTGTAATTTTTCCAAGCCAAAGCTTTCTTCATGCGCTGCAATCTGGAAAACACTATCTGCTGAAGTGTAAACAATTGGCTTGCCGGTTTTTTGATGCTCTTCGCCTAATTCCTGAATAATTTCCGTGCCTGATGCGTGTTTGTTTCCAAGCACTCCCGGTAAATGACCGCGTGTGATGAATTGTTCTAATAAATCATCAGGAAAACTGGGATATTCTGGCGGGAAATATCCCCAGTCAAATAAGGCAGGAACGCCTGCAATTTCCCAATGGCCGCTGGGCGTATCTTTACCAAAACTTTTTTCCGATGCGAAACCATAAGCGCCTTCAATAGGCGTATCAATAGCAAGACCCGGCACAGGTTTGCCGCCAGAAAGAGCAGCGGCTGCATTTAATCCTAGGCGCACAAGATGAGGAACCTGTAGAGCACCCTGGCGAACTCCGGGCTTGTCAGCCTTGCCTGCATAACACCATTCTGCAATATGACGTAAAGTGTCAGCGCCCGCATCGCCGTATTTCACAGCATCGTCAGTCGCTCCAATACCAAATGAATCCATTAAAATAATAAATGCGCGCGGCATGGGGGTTACCTTAAGATTCTAAGCTTGTGATTTGCAAAAACTTTCTTTAATCAGCCAGGCTGCAAAAATACTTAATACAAATGCGATTGGCATAATCATCATCGCACCCATAAAATCATGCGCAGAATAAAACGGTATGCCATCGGCAGTCATCGTATGGTTCCAGTGTAATTGCATGATCCAGCCAAAAAATGGCTGAAAAATCGCGCCGCTTACCATAATCGTAATAGAGTCGACACTGACAGCGGTACTGGTGAGAGAACTGGGATTTAATTCTGCAATCGCAGGATAACTTAATACTTGCGAACTCGTGACAAAACCAATCAGAAAAAATAATGAGATTAAGCCTTTTAAGGTTAAATCTGGCATATACATTAAAACCAGCATAACAATTAAAGAAATAACTGCACCAATAATCATTGGCAGCACGCGGCGACCAATATGATCAGAAAACCAGCCAAATGCGGGCGAGCCAAAAATTACACCAACAAAGAACATGGTCGTTGCATAAGAAGCTTGAACAGTCGAAATATGATGGACTTCGCTTAAGTAATGAATTCCCCACAAAGCCCCCAACAGAAAAACCGGTAAATTCATTAAAGAAGTATAAAGTCCTCCCAGCCAATTATTGGGATTTAAGAGAACGAGTTTGATGCTGCGCCAAAAACCCAATGTTTGTAAGTGGGCCTTATCCGCATCGGCTATTTCGCGGCTGTTAGGTGGTCGATCTTGCACGATCAATGCAATTGCGATCAGAACAATGATGCCTAATGCCGCATCAATCATAACAGCAGTCCGCCATCCGACCATATTGCTCAAGAGAGCTAAAGGGGTTTGCGCGACCAGTCCGCCTAACATCGCCATGGTGACCACGAGCCCTGTGACTAAAGCCATTTTGGCAGGCGGAAACCAACGCGAAGCGAGCCGAATACAACTTAAAAAACAAAATGACGCGCCCATGCCGACTACAAAACGGCCGGCTGCAGCGAGAAGATAACTCTCCGCTAGCGCAAATGCGAATGTGCCTAGAGTACATAACATGACTGCGCCTAAAAGAAGTTTTTTTGTCGAAAAACGGTCGAGCAGAATACCCGCGGGGAAAAGGCAGAGAGCATTTGCATAAAAATACATCGAAGATAATTGACCCAACTGCGGAGCGTTTAATTTGAAGGCGTGCATGAGTTGCACATCGATGGCATTAAAAAGATTTAATTGAATAAATTCGTAAAAAAAGAACAGAGAAGCGGTCAAAGTCACCAGCCAGCCTAAACCGGTATGCGCATACTTTTGATTTGGCGTCATGAATCCCCCTGCTGATTTTATTTTTCGTTCTACCATAGGTTATGATTTATCGCCAGGTTTTTTATTTTTATACCTCCTTCCCCTTGCACCGAACTCCAAGCGAAAAGCACGCTTAGAGGAAGGGGGACGTTCTAATTGAGCACATCTGTATCGGAGCGTCCCCCTTCCTCCACACGCTTTTTGTGGAGTTCGGTACAAGGGGAAGGAGGTAAAAAAGCTCCGATGTAATGATTGTTTCATGTAACGCTAAATGTCCGTTGTCATCGTGGAATGTCCATTGTCATCGTGGAATGTCTGTTGTCATTGCGGAATGTCCATTGTCATCGCGGAATTTAGCGTTGCTTTGCGAGCGTCTTTTGCTCGCTTAGCAACGCTTAATGTCCGCGATCCACCCTTCTTGCTCAACGAATAATCTCAGAATACAAGTCAATCCATTGAGGATTGTCCCGTTCTATCAAATTAAATTTCCATTCCCTTCGCCATTTTTTAATGCTTTTTTCACGCAAGATAGCTTCACGAATGTCGGTGTGCCTCTCAAAATATACCAATTGATGCACTTGATATTTTTTGGTGAATCCATCAACTAATCCTTCCGTATGCTCATAGATACGTTTTATTAAATTACTGGTAACACCGGTATAAAGAGTGCCATGATTTTTGCTCGCAACAATGTAAACAAAATACTCTTGAGACGACATAATATTCCCGTTTAATTAGAGATTTTAATATAAGGGTGGATCGCGGACATTAAGCGTTGCTAAGCGAGCAAAAGACGCTCGCAAAGCAACGCTAAATTCCGCGATGACAGCGGACATTCCGTGATGACAGTGGACATTCCGTGATGACAATGGACATTCCGTGATGACACAGGTTAAGTATAAATCAAACAAACAACTGGCTCGCGCCAATTCGAAAATGCGCTGGTGTCACCCAGCCAGGGCCCATTATTTCTTCTGCAAGCTGAATATATTGCCTTGCCTGTTCAACGGTCCGCACACCGCCAGACACTTTAAAACCAATCGTCCGCGGGATTTTTTTAATGACTGTCAACAGAGTGCGCGCAGCTTCTGGGGTTGCGCCCACTGAAATTTTTCCTGTCGAGGTTTTTAAAAAATCTGCGCCCGCATGACAAACATCATAACTCACTTCAGCAATCACTAGAGAATCTGCCAGTGCGCCCGTTTCTATAATCACTTTCAATAAAATTTTTTCTCCGCACGCGGCTTTACACGCGCGAATAAAATCACAAGCTTTTTGTTTTTCACCGTGCAAATAATCCTGATAAGGAAAAACCACATCAATTTCGTCTGCACCATCGGAAATCGCCTGACGAATAGCAGCCAGTACATTTTCCAACACATCATTCCCCTGCGGAAAATTTACAACTGTCGCAATACGGACCGAACTTCCAGCTAATATTTTTTTTGCCTCTGAAATAAATTGCGGATAAACACACACAGCCGCGGCCTGCCCGTTCGGCGTCACAGCTTGTTCACACAATGCAGCAATCGTCTCTGTATTATCAGTATCGTTTAAGCTTGTAAGATCGATCAATTCCAACATTTTTTTTGAATCAAAGTGCACGATTTAACTCCTTCAAAAATGCGGGAATTAATTTGATTAATTTGCGCGCTGCAATTTCGCCAAACTGCAGTGTTCCTTCATGCGTAATTTTTTCAGCACTCATTCCTGCCGCAAAATTGGTAATCGCTGACAAGCCCAAAACACGCAATCCACAATGACGCGCAAGAATCACTTCCTGCACGACAGACATGCCTACCGCATCCGCACCCCATGTGCGAAATGCACGAATTTCTGCAGGTGTTTCAAAAGAAGGGCCCATGACTGAAATATAAACGCCTTCCGGCAAATTAAATCCCAAACGTTTTGCTGCTCTTAAAACAATATCTCGCAATTCTTCATCATACGCATTTTCCATGCTGACAAAACGCGGGCCGACCGTTTCGTCATTGTGGCCGACCAATGCATTGGTGGACTGGAAATTAATATGATCGGTTAATAACATAATCTCGCCCGGGCCGACATCTTTTCGCAATGATCCTGCTGCAGCCGTTACAATCAGTGTTTCAGCACCTAATCCCCTAATGATTCGAATAAAAGTACAAAGCGATTCAATGGGCCCGCCTTCATATAAATGCAAGCGGCCTTTCATGCAAACAACGGGGATATCGTTCAAATATCCCATGATTAACAAGGAGGCATGCCCTGTTACACCCCCTGATTGCAATCCAGGTATTGCCTGATACGGAATCGTGATCGGGTTGCTTAATTGCTCGGCAATAGACCCTAATCCTGAACCCAAGATGATGCCTGTTTTAGGATAAAAATTAGGCGCATATTTGCGAATGGCATCCATCGTTTCTTGCATGGTAATAGTCACATGTGTCACTTTGAATTACTCCCCTAATAAAATGCGTAATATATAAAAGAAAAATGTTGCAAGACCCGCTGCAACAGGAATAGTAATAATCCAGGACATAAAAATATTTCGAATAACAGTGAGATTTAAAGCGTCAATACCACGCGCTAATCCAACACCAAATACAGCACCCACCAAAGTTTGTGTGGCTGAAACGGGAATACCGGTACTGGTTGAAACAATCACTGTGCTGGCGGCCGCAAGTGTTGCTGCAAATGCGCGGCTCGGAGTTAATGTGGTAATTGCGCTGCCGACCGTTTCAATCACTTTACGCCCATACATAAATAATCCGAGCACAACACCTAAGCATCCAAATAGCATGATTCCTTTCAGCATGACACCGTCATAATGTGTGCTGCCGGTTTTGACCAGACTGACAATTCCAGCGACAGGGCCTACCGCAATAGCAACATCGTTTGATCCATGAGCAAACACCATTGCGCAGGCAGTAAATGCCATCAACACACTAAACATACTTTCAATATAAATAAATTGCGCATGGCGGTCAGTATTTTCTTTTGCAAAAATCTTCCGCATGGCGAGCATGCCAATCGCTATGACAATCATAATCGTCATGATTAAAATAAGCGAAATTTCGAAAATGCTGAAGGCGAAATGAAAATGATCCAGCGCTTTTAAAGTGGTCATCATCGCTAATATCACACCGACTAAAAAAAGATAAAAAGGGACCCAGCGCTTGGCTGCGGTCAAGGGATTGTCTACTCCCAAAATCCAGCGGCGAATTGAAATAAATAATAAATAAGCTAAAACGCCGGCAATTGTGGGTGATGAAAGCCAGCTAATTGCGATATAGCCGACAGTTTGCCAATGGATTGCGTGTAATCCCAGCATGATTGCACCAACGCCTACGAGCGCGCCAACGATGGCATTCGTAATCGAAACGGGCATGCCTAAATAACTTGCGACAGTAATCCATAATGCACTGGCCAATAAAACGGACAACATGCCGTAAATGAGCAAGTACGGCTTATCGGCAAACTGGCTGACATCAATGATGCCGCTTCGAATGGTATCTGAGACTTCATTCCCGCCCAAAAATGCACCGGCGACTTCAAAAATAATTGCAATGACCATGGCTTGTTTGACAGAAATGGCTTTTGAGCCCATGGCCGTGCTCATGATGTTTGCGAGATCGTTCGCGCCAATGCCCCAGGTCATCCATAAACCAATGAAGCATGCGGAAACTATAAAAATAATACCGTGATCCAAAATAATTATCTCATTTCGCTAATAAAATTTGTAAACGATCGCCGATTTCGCGTGCACGATCTGCCAGTTCCCCCGTCCATTCGATAATTTTGTAAAGAAACATGATATTGACAGGCGGAAGTGAATTTTCCAGATCAAAGACAATCAATCGTAATTTAATTTGTTTGTCATCCGTGTCTCGCTCGATGCGAGAAATTTCAGCGATCATACTTTCAACCAGCTTGACTTCACTGCCGCTAAATCCTGTTTCGAGTAATTCATCCAATTCATTGATTGCAATATTGGCTTGTTTGGAGGCTTCAATGCAGCGCGATAAAAAGTCCATGAAATTTTGAGCGACCACTTCAGGAAGAACCATTCTTCGACCGAGCACAACACCCGCGATATCTTTCGCTTTATTGGCCAAACGATCCTGAACAGTTAATAGCTCCAGCAAATCACTGCGAGAAACCGGCAAAAACAATCCTTTCGGCAAGTGCAAACGCAAATCGCGTTTCAAATCATCCGCTTCATTTTCCAAACGCACAATTTCTTGCTGAACTCTTTCGACATCGCTCCATTTTTGCAGCAGCACCGCTTCAAAAAAGGGAGCAAGTTCTTTGACGCACACATGCACTTTTGACATGTGCGCTTCGAGAGGCCGAATCGGTGAACGTCCAAACATATTCAAAAAAGGTGTAGTTGGCATGTGATTTCCTTCGCGAATTATTTCGCATTAACAAAAGCAACTGCCGTATCCAACATTCTGTTTGAAAATCCCCATTCATTGTCATACCAGGAAAGTACTTTGACAAAATTTCCCATCACTTTTGTGTATGATACATCAAAAATGGAAGAAGCCGGATTATGATTAAAATCAACTGAAACAAGCGGTGCTTCATTAATTTCCAGAATGCCTTTTAATTCTCCTTCTGCCGCTTTTTTCATAATTTTATTGATTTCATCGATGGAGGTCTCGCGTTTTGCAGTGAAAGTAAAATCAATCACAGAAACATTAATTGTTGGAACGCGAACAGAAAATCCATCGAGTTTGCCGTTTAATTCAGGCAATACTTCACCCACTGCAATCGCCGCACCCGTTTTGGTGGGAATCATGGAATGCGCAGCCGCACGCGCGCGCCGCAAATCAGTGTGATACACATCAATCAATGCTTGATCATTCGTATAAGAATGCACAGTATTCATTAATCCTTTTTCAACTCCCACTGTATCGTTTAATGCTTTGACTAAAGGCGCCAGACAATTTGTGGTGCATGATGCGTTTGAAATAATGCGATGACTGGATTTTAAAATATTGTGATTCACACCGTAAACCACAGTCGCATCGACATCCGTTGCGGGAGCTGAAATCAAAACGCGTTTCGCGCCGGCTTCCAGATGTGCGCTGGCTTTTTCTTTGCTGGTAAAAAATCCGGTGCATTCGAGAACAAGATCAATGTTCATTTCTTTCCACGGTAATTTTTTGGGATCGCGCTCTGCAACCACACGAATTTTATCGCCATTGATCACAAGATCATTTCCAGAAACGACCACTTCGCCGGGGAATTTTCCGTGGGTCGTATCGTAACGTGTCAAATGCGCATTGGTGTTCACATCGCCTAAATCATTAATTGCGACAATTTGAATTTCAGGATGTTTTTTTGATTCATAATGCGCGCGTAAAATATTTCGGCCAATACGCCCATAACCGTTAATTGCAACTCGAATAGTCATGAAATTTTTTCTCCTGTTTTTGAGAGAGCATTTCTTTCGCGACAGAAATAATATGCTCTACAGTAAAACCATATTCTTTAAAAACTTCTTTGGCTGGAGCGGATGCACCAAAGCGATCCAGACCGATCACTCTTCCACGGCATCCAGCAAATTTATACCAACCGTCACTTGCTGCCGCTTCAATCACCAGGCGCGCCGTCACGGCTTTCGGTAAAACTTTTTCCTGATAGGCTGTATCTTGTGATAAAAATACATCGGTAGAAGGCATCGATACCACGCGGATTTTTTCGCCTGAAGCACTGAGTATTTTGCAGCTTTCGACGCCCAAAGAAACTTCCGAACCGGTTGCAATGATAATCAAATCGGGCAAACTTGTGCAATCAGATAAGATATAACCGCCGCGTTTGATATTTGCGATGGTTTCAGCATCGCGTTCTTGGAAATTTAGATTTTGTCTGGAAAATAATAAGCAAGTGGGGCCCTTATGCTCAATCGCGCTTTGCCAGGCGACTGCGGATTCTGTTGTGTCACAAGGACGCCAGACTGACATCCCCGGAACCATGCGCAAACTCGGTGCCTGTTCGACAGGTTGATGAGTGGGGCCGTCTTCGCCCAAACCAATAGAGTCATGCGTGTAAACAAAAATCACGCGTTGTTTCATTAAAGAAGCGAGCCTTAATGCGTTTCGCGCGTAATCGGAAAATGTTAAAAAAGTTCCGCCGAAAGGAATAAGACCGCCGTGCAATGCGATGCCATTCATGATCGCAGACATGCCAAATTCACGCACGCCGTAAAAAATATATTGGCCTTCGGGCGTCGCTTTGGAAAAAGTTTTGGCGCCCTGCCAGTTTGTGAGATTAGACGCGGTCAAATCAGCGGAACCGCCCATCAATTCTGGCAAGATTTTCGCAAAATGATTTAAGCAAATTTGGGACGCTTTACGTGTAGCAATGGTTTCTTTTTTTTGCTGCATTTCATTAATTAAATCTTGAGATTCTATATGCCAGTTTTCGGGTAAACGCTTTTCCATTCTGCGCTGAAATTCTTTTGCGAGTTCAGGATGAGTTTTTTGGTAATTTTCAAATAATGTTTGCCATTGATTTTCTAAAGCTTCACCCTTGGCGCGTGCATTCCAAGTGTCGTAAATAATTTCTGGAATAACAAAAGGCCCATGCGGCCAATTAAGATTTTTTCGAGCGAGTTCGACTTCTGGTTCACCCAAAGCTTCGCCGTGTGTTTTAGCAGTCCCCGCTTTATTGGGCGATCCCCAGCCGATAATAGTTTTGCAACAAATTAAAGTGGGTTTATTTTGTTGATGCGCTTCGCTGATTGCGCGATGTATAGCAGCAGGATCATGCCCATCGACGTTTGGAATAACATGCCAGCCATAACTTTCAAAACGTAAGGGTGTGTTGTCGGTAAACCAGCCTGCTACATTTCCATCAATGGAAATTTGATTATCATCGTAAAAAACAATGAGCCTGTTTAAGCCTAATGTTCCGGCGAGAGAGCAGGCTTCATGGGAAATGCCTTCCATGAGACAGCCATCTCCTGCAAACACATAAGTGTAATGGTCGACAATGGGAAATCCATCGCGGTTAAATTGTGCGGCCAAATGTTTTTCTGCAATCGCCATGCCGACTGCATTGGCCAAGCCTTGTCCCAAGGGACCTGTAGTGGTGTCCACGCCGGGGGTTTCGCCAAATTCGGGATGGCCCGGAGTTTTGGAATGAAGCTGGCGGAAATTTTTAATATCGTCAATCGAGAGAGCATAACCTGTCAGATGGAGGAGAGAATAAAGCAGCATGCAGCCGTGGCCATTGGAGATGACAAAACGATCGCGGTTAGACCAGTCAGGATTGGCTGGATTATGCTTTAAAAAATGGTTCCATAACACTTCGGCAATATCAGCCATTCCCATGGGCATGCCCGGGTGTCCAGAGTTCGCTTTTTGCACGGCATCCATGCTGAGCACACGAATGGCGTTGGCGAGCTCGCGCTGGGTTGGCATAACTCTTTGCTCCTAAAAAATCAGGAATATTACCTGAAATTTGGGCTTCTGGCATCTTAAAAATTTTTATGAAAAAATTTGCCCAATGAAGTGTCTAGACAGATATTTAAAAATGATTGTCGCACTAGATTCCAGAATCCACCTGAGAATTTGCGCTTAAGTGCATGATTAATAATGTATTTTTTTCTGAAAACCGGGCAAAATCAGGTTTTTACGCGAATTTTTCTGGAATTTCTTTATTAATCAATAAGTTACAAATAAACGACGTAAGTATTCGGTGAAAATTTTCTTGTCATGCCAGCATGCTTTTAGCTGGCATCCAGTGTCCTTGAAGACGCTGGA
>DATIJV010000162.1:0-11434 GCA_035478255.1 Gammaproteobacteria bacterium | reverse complement strand
CCTCTAAACGCGCTTTTCGTTTGGAGGAAGGGGATAGGGGAAGGAGGTAAAAAAAACAAAAAACACGAATTTCTCACCAATGCGTTAAGTAGGTGTATAACGGTTATTCTTCGGTTGTTTCTGCTCTTTTTTTTCCTCTTTGTCAGGTTGTTGCTTCGTATCAGATATCTCAAAATATTTTCCTTTATTTTTTTCTGGAGCAGCGGCTTTTTCTTTTTTCTCCGGCGCTGGAATCGAATCGTTTTGCAAAATGGAATGAGCCTGTTCCTTCATTCTCTTAACTTTATGTGCTACATAAGGACGATGAGCTGCGCCATATCCCGCTGCACCCAAGCTGTCTAAACCCACTATCCCCGCACCTGTCACAACAGAAGCGCTGACTCCAGCAGCAGCTGTGCTTACACCAATTGTTGCAGTGATTGCGCTGGCAGTCACGCTGACTCCAATCGCGCCCAATGCAGCAGAGAGCGGTGCCGCCGCACCAAAACTTGCCATTAGCGTGACAACTGCTGCAGCTACCAAAACCCCGCCAATTAAAAACATTCCTAACCCTTTCAGAATATCCGCTTTTTCCCAGCCTGAAATTTTCTTCGCTGCTGCCAAACCGCATTGTGTATTTGCGCCTCGAGGCTCATTGACTCGATGTCCAGGATTCTGGACTTTATGTAACAAACGATAAGTCAACTCAGTGACATTAGGCAATTCTTTCAGTGGAATATGAGATTTCTGATTTTCCGCATTTTTACAATACGGTTCCAATAATCCACGTACAGGATCGTTCTTTGGCAAAGCATCAATGTATTTTCTCATCGTCACTAACGCTGCATTCAAATCAATTCGTTTTTGTTCATCAGAACGATTATTCAGAAAATTGGGAAGATGTTTGTCATTTACTAGGTGAGCATATTCAGGCTTCTTTTCCAGTGCTGAAAAATAAGAAGAAACTTCAAGCGATGATAAAAGAATTTCAGCGTCTGTAATATCTTTTTTAAGAGAAGCCAGAATCGCTTTAGGCTCATTCTTTCCATATTCTGCTATTAATTTTTTTAAATTTTCGATGTTATTTCGTACGATTTCCACGTGGTTTTTATCAAAATGAGGATTCTCAGCATCACCATAATTTCCTTCTGCCATATCCTGCACATATTGCATTTTACTTTGTAAAGATTCCGCTTGTACGCAAATCTCTTTCAAACGCGCAGGCAGTAAAAAAAATGTATCTTCTTTTTCAGAATAAAATTCTCCGCGGCGGCGATAATAAGAATCAAAATACTCATCTTTTTGACGATGTTTGTCTCTAATGTCTTGAAAATATTTTTGTCGCTCTTCAGGTGTTTCTCCAAAAAATTTATCATTCATCGCAATTTCAATAGTGTTCCGTTGTTCAGGCTTATTTCTTGCCAAACCACTCGAAAGATGATAAAAATTGTCTTTGAATTTAAGACTAAGCTTATCATTGGGCTGAATGATCTGATGGTATATCTCTTGGAGACAGACGCCGATAGCATAGCAATCTATCGCTTTTTTATCTAAAGTTGGATATTTGTCATCATCCATTCTATAGTCTTGTGGGTCTCCATGTTGTGTACCTTCGCGTATTGCCTCTGGAGCTAGCAAAGCTGACGTATATGTAGAAGAAGTTGTTTCATTTGCATTACTAATCGTATCAATATCAGCAAGTTCAACATAGCAGCGGCCCTCTAAAACATATATCAGAAAATTCTCTGTTTTAAGGTCTCTATGAACTTTATCATTTGAATGCAAAGCATCTATTGCCATTAGCATTTGGGCTATGATTTCTCTGAGTAAATCTTCGTTGGCTTTTTGTGCGGGAGATTTACGAAATGTAGTAGAAAACCAGTCGATGAGACTGCCCGTTGCCAAGTGGCTAACTTTGCCGGACTTACCATAAGATAATACGTTTTGGATGAATTGCGTAGACCGGTTAGCATGGGGCTCCTGGTATGCAGTGTACACTCCTTTGTAATCAGCTGAACTAAACGTTTCACCGGTTTCTTTCTTTACCGCAAATTCTACTGGTTCTTCTGGTGGTTCTTTTATTTCTGTAACAGGTTTTTTAGTTTTTTTATTTTCGATATCACGTAAATGTCCAATCGCAATTTTTGTCTCTTCATCTATTTCTTGTCTTCGCTTTTCTGAATGTTTGCGGGATGGCTTTAATATCGCAACCTTGGTTGTATCACTTTTTTCTTCGAATCCTTTTTCAGGGTCTCTTAATTCGCGTTGAACAGAAAGCGTTGCGGTGCGAAATTCATTGATGCCGCCTAGAGCCTTTCTTTTTTTGGATTCGGGAATATAAGATTTGAGCTCAGAAACATGCTTTCCTAAAGGAGTGGCTGTATCATTTGGAGGGATGTGTAGTGGCATAAAATCACCTCATATATTGATAAATTATAGCACAGCCACAAAAGGTAATGTGTCAGCGAGGAGAGGCAAAATCTCCTTCCTAACCTTATGTTTATTCGTAAGAATTGATGGAAGAAAACCGGCTTGATGGCCTTGATGATCTGCTAACATGTCTACTGCCCCTATCTTCCTCTTTAAATTCAGGATTGTTCATGAGGAGAGGCTGTTTTTTTGCATCGGATAAAGTCGCATTAAAAAAATAAGACATTTTACTGATACGTTTTGCTTTGTAACTGACATAAGGACATTTAACGGCTTCAGAAACTCCTTTAAGTCCAAGAGCTACACCACCGAGACCCACCAAGCCGGCACCAGCCGCAACAGAATAACTGACAGCAGAAGCGGCTGTACCTACGCCAATCGCTGCAATGATTGCACTCGTCGTCACGCTTATTCCAAACGCGCCCAATGCAGCAGAAAGCGGTGCAGCCGCACCAAAACTCGCCATTAATACCAGCACCGCAGCTGTCGTTAAAACACCGCCCAGGACTAATCCTCCTATTCCAGCAAGGACCCTGAGATACTGGGTTGTAGAAATTTCTTTAGACACTGCCGCGCCTCGGCGATTATTCGCATGATTTGCATCACTGTGCGGGTCGTTTGTGTTTTGAGCTTTATATAGAAATCGGTAAGTCAATTCTGTCATGCGAGGCAAGTGATACAAAGGAAAATGAGCTTTTTGTTTGTTTAACTCATCACGATATGATTGTAATAACAGACGGGCCTGATTTTGTTCTGGTAAAGTGTTGATGTAATTTTCCAGATTGAGACAAGCCGCTCTAAAATCAATGCGTTTTTGTTCATCAGAACGATTATTCAAGAATTTAAAAAGATGCTTATCATTTTTTTCATCCGCATAGGACTCATCTTTTTCGAGTATTGCAAAATAAGATTCAATTTCAGTTGAAGATAAGAAATTTTCAGCTTCTCTTACATTTTCTGCGAGAGATTCGAGAATATCGCGAGGCTCTTTATTTTTATACGCTCGCAGAGATGCTTTTAATTTTTGTAAAGTGTTGCGAGCTGCTGCTATACAATCTTGATCAACAAAAATAGTATGATAGGAATCTTTAAACGTATTTTTATATTGCTCATGATCTTTGTATTTTTCTGGATGCCGCACCCATTCCATCTGAATTTCCAGTGAAGCCGCTTGCATGCGAATATTTCTCAATTCTTCAGACAAGATAAAAAAAGAATTGTTTTCGTCTGTTTTCTTGTTTTTTTCTTCATGAAGATTGGGATAAAAATCTTTTCGAGAGCGATAATAAGATCCAATAAATTCGCTTTTTGCGCGGTGTTTTTCTCTGACTGATTTGTGGTAGGCTTCAGGGTTTTGTCCGAAGAAAGGATGATTCAGTGCACCACCTATAGGGGCGTGACCTTCTTTTAATGTCTTAAATAAAGATGATGTAAATAATTGATTTGTTCTTTCAAGAACGCTCAATTTTCCTTGCTCTTTATTAAATAGTTGATTTAAATTCGTGAGATCTTGGGTTTCTCTAATTGGAGTATAGCCCCACTCTCCATTCTTACATTCTCCATAAATGAAAAATTGATCTTTTTCTCGGATTAATATAGGAGTTTTTTCCTTAATCGCTTTATCTCGTGTTGCTTTTTCTATCTTGTTTTTATCATCAACAGACATTAAAAAGAGGTCACACCCATCTATAGTAAGACGTTTTCTGTAATCTCTGTTACCCAGTCCTTCTGCAAGATTTTTCAAATTAGACAAAAATTGAGGAGAGAGTTCATCTCTCATTCTGGCATTCAAGTAACGGTGAAATCTCTTTAACAGCTCACAGCCTATTGCATAGCAATCTACGCTTTTTCTATTCTCCTCGCTAAGGTTCGCATATACTTGGTCAGATTTAATAACATAATAATGATGTTGATATAAAAGATTAATCAAATCTTCATTGAATAGCGGGTTGTCGCGGGTAATTTTTCCTTCATTAAAAGGTAAAGCTTCCCAGTTAATATTATCTGTGACTTGGGTCCATTCCCAGAGCTTGCCATTACGCATGACTTCCTGCATGCCGTAAATAAAAATTTGATTAAATCCATTTTTTACCAATATCGGGACATTGTCCTTTTCCGCAGTGTCAAGAATTTTTTGATCTATACTCCTGACGGATTTTCCCTGCGCGAGACGCATTAAAGTGCAATCGTAAGGCTTTGTGCATTCTGGCGCCAATAGAGGAGGAGTAAATGTGCCAATATATTGGATGCTCGCATCGGCAATGGTATCAATATCAGCAAGTTCAATGTATACGCGAGTTTTTTCAAAGCTAAAGAAGCGTTTTTTAATAACGTGTACCAGAAAATTTTCAAACTTAATATCTCTATTAATTTTATTATTAGAATGTAAAGTTTTTAGTCTCAATAACACTTGCGCGACAATTTCTCTTATCAGATTTTCATCTAAAGTCGGCGAAAATCCGAACCATCGGGATATCATTGTTTTGAGGGAAGGATTAAAATAATCGTCAATCCACGATATCAGATCATCTGTTGCCAGGGTAGAAACTTTAGCTTTTTCACTGAAATATAATACATTTTGGATGCCTTGCGTAGGCTGGTTTTGGTTTGCGCTGGGTTCTTGGTATGCGGTGTATTTTGTGCACTCATTTGAGTTATAGACTATACCGGTTTTTTTATCTCGTATGACTTCTACGGGTTCTTTTATTTCTGTTGGTTCTTTTATTTCTGGAACAGTTTTTGTTTCTTTGTTCTCGATTTCATGCAAATGTTGAATAGCAGATCTCATATCGCGGTTATTTTTGTCAATTCTTTTTTGGAACGCCTCTGCGCATCGTTTTATTTCTTTTTCATCTCCTTTTTCTTTAGCCTCATTAAGTGCTTTTAATTCATCTTTTGGCTCGGGTATTAATATAGCAACAGCAGTTTTGGAATGATTTGTTAGAGAGGCATTGCTTAACGGCTCTCGAAGTTCATACCGGCTTTGCAATGTTTCCATGAGGAATCGATTTGATCCGCCTCGTTTTTCAGCCTCTTCTGGAGTTTCGGGTCTTATTTCAAGAGGAAAATAAGTATCAAGCCTGGCTACGTTTTGAGCCAGAGATGAAGCGTTTTTGTATTCTTTTGGTTTAGTCGTTAGCGGCATAGTAAAAATCCTCGTTTGCGCCACTTTAGCACAAAAAAAGAACAATGCGAAGTGTTTTTATGGTGGGGATAAATGATTATTTAACTGTCACATTCGCTGTAACCTCTCCCGGCGTGCCTGTGGGAGTCACAGTAATATCTGCCACAATAAAATGATATTGCTTCCAAAGAGAGGTTAAAAATACCACCAGCCTGTCAAAATTCACTCGATTCAAAATAAACTGCATTGAATCATTTTCTCCTTGCCTAAGAGCTGTCACCGCTTGTGCGAATTCACTTTTATTAATTTCAGCTTGCAGGGTGCCTAGGAAAGATTCTGGCGATTGATTTTTTATTTCCTGTGAAGTTTTGAGTAATTCCTGAATGTGTTGATTGGTATTTTTAAGAAAACTTAAGGCCGCATAATTATGTTGAATACGTGTACGCAAATTATCATTTGCATTCGCGAGCGGTGACCAGATAATTTCATATATTAAAAATAAAATCACCAAGACACTTCCCGCTGCGATAATTTGTTTTTCGCGTAAGGCTAAATTTAACCACCAGTCTTTCATGTTGTATTCCTTTGAATAATGAGGCTCGCTTTCACTTGATTGCCCGCAGTCGCAGCATTTTGTTGTTTTACTTTTAATCCTTGTGCTGTTAAGTGTCGAGTGAGTTTATCCAAATCATCAAATGTATTGGCAGCCAGTTCGAGCGTGAGTTGATTGTCACGAAATTCAAGATTTTTAATTTGAATATCAGGTTGTTGTAATAACTCATGTCCTGTCTTGGCGAGTAATACTAAAAAATAATTTTTGTTAGTTTCTTCTTCCAGCGAAGCTAATTTGCTTTCCATGCGCGCGCGTGGATCGACAATAGAGGATGCATTCGGAAAATTTTTTTTATAAATGGCGGTTATTTCTGATTCTATTTTATTATTTTCATGATGCAAAATAATGAATGAAACCAGTTGTGCGAAAAAAGCAAGTCCAATCCAGATGACAGCAGCATAAGCTGCTAACGTCCATATTTTTTTTGTTTCAGATGATTTACGCCTGGGTTGATAATTTCCTTGTAACAAATTGATTGAAGATTCAGGTTTTATCCAGTCGGGAAATGTTTCGAGGAAGCTTTGTTCCGATAAATAAATTTCATTTACCAGAGCTTGATCCGGTTTGATTTCAGCAGGCGTTGAAAATGTGCTGTAAATATGAATGCATTCGGGTTTTTCTGTTGAATTTTGTAAAGCATATTCCATCAATAAAGGTAAATTTGCCTGTTCGCCAGAAAATCCTGTAAATTTATTTTGGCGTACCGTTGCACCTTCTTGCAAAATACTCGCAGACCAGTTTTTTTCGATATCAGGCAAGATAAAAACAGAAGAATAAAGCGCAGTCGGAAAAATTTCATACTGTTTAAACAGTGCGGTCCATTCATTCATTTTTTTTCGCGCAACAATTGCAACTGGTACGGTGCCGTCAGGCTGATAATCTGCAATGGCGAAATGAAGCTGATCGACATCTTCAATCAATTTATCTTCTAAAGCAAAAGGCAGGGCTTGCATTAAGCGCGGGCGGTTGAGCTTGGGTAAAGGAACTTCAGCCAGCAAAATATCCCAAGCCGGTACGATGATAATAATTTCATTTTGTTTGTCGATTTCAGGCAAATCAGACAGATGACCGCGCAGCGTTGTTTTTTCAATTTCTTCATTCTCACAAACCGCCCAACTGGCTTGTGCTAATTCAATGGAATGAAGATAAATGATCGTGCGTCTGGTCATAATGTACCTTTACTTTGCCACAAAATTATCACAGTGGGTTGATTGTTTTTTAAAGTTCGCATCAAAAGTGTATTTAACGTGAGAGTCTGGGTTTCTATTGTTACATGAGTTGTCAACAAAAAAAAGTCGCTTGATAGCGTTAAATACGAAGAAACAGGACTATTTTTTATCGCGGCGAAATTGGCAAGCACGTCAAGATTCGTGATCGGTTTTTGCTTGCGAAATAGATCAAATGCTTTCGCTGTTTCAAGTGTAATGGCTGGACTGAAACTCATGAGAACAGGAATCGGTATGCTGTTAATGTTCAGTTTCGTTTTATCAGGCAGGGCTGTGACGAAAGGCAAAAGTTTTTCATACAAATCCGCAGTCATACCTTGGACCAGACGAAGTTCGCTGACACTTGCCATCGGATGATGTGCTGCGCGATAGGGCGGATTTAATTTTTCATAATATTGATCGAAGCTGCTTTCATGAATTCCTGGTGTAATCCAGTCAACTAGGGCAGATACAATATTTTTTGCGGCAGAAGCATTTACGTTCGGCGCGGCAAGTTGTATCAATCGAACCATGACCGGTTGAAGAGACGTGTCAGTTAAATTATTTAAATTTAAGTTTCCTTCTGCATCATAAATAATACTGGAAATTTTTGCATGATTGATTTCATCAGGGGGTGAAATAATCGGTGTGCGATCGATTAATTTTTGCGGCTGTTGTTGTTTCCAGTCCGTGATGAGCTGCTCGATTGCCCAAGCGATTGATCCTGCCGCGTATAAATTCGCCTGATTATCATTTTGAATCAGTTCAGTGCGGCGAGTATCCAGCGCCAAATGTTCGATCATCGCTAAAGCCGCGGCTGCGACCAAAGCTGTAACAAATAATGCAACGATAATCGCAGCACCCTGTTCTCTAATTGGGTTTTTCAAGAGGTTGTCCTGCAATAATATAAAGCTGGTCTATCTTACCCCAGTTATTCAGAGTAAGCGAAACACGAACAGCAAGCGGCAAAATTGCTTTTGGCTGATCGAGCGGCGGCCAGACAGGCTGGAACCGTCCTTTATTATCGAGATATTCGAAATGAAGATCGTTTACGGAATTTAGCAGAGATTTTGCATTCGGCGCGATGAGATGTGCCTGATCGAGCACAGGCCAGGTGAGACGTTTGAGAATACCATCGTTAAGTTCGTAGCGGGTCCTTTGCAAAGTGCTGCGGATTAACATGCCTGATGGATTGTCCCAACCTGCATGCGTAAATGTCACAGCATTTGTGCTGCCTATAAATCCTTCGAGATTTCCGTTCGACGTGGTAATGGGACGATGAATGGTTTGCTCCAGATCACGGGAGAGAAATAATAAAGCGATTTGCAATTTCGCCAGACGCTCCGCTTTTTTTTGGCTCGCCGATTGAAGATTGATGACATTATGCAGCGCGCTGACGATGATCAGTGAAACAATACTAAAAATAAATAACGCGATAATAATTTCCAGTAAAGTAAAACCGTGGTTTTTTTTAAGGAATGTCAACATAACTCTCCAAATGCGCAGATTTGTTATGACCGGGAAGGTGATAGACATCAACGCGGATTTTTTTAATGCGTGGATTGGGCGTGGCATCGAGCGCGGCTTCCCAGACAAAGTTCTGTCCGAGGGTTTGATTTTCTTTAGACAGAATATCCGGCGTACCGGACAGCTTGATGACGCCGATGCGAATACTATTTATGACATACGTGCCAACCCAGACCGCAATCGTGCGATTTTGCAGATAAATCGTATTTTTTATATTTTGCGAAGCAGATTGAATGATGGCTGTTAAGGCAATGCCTAAAATAGCGAGTGCAATTAATACTTCGATTAAGGTTAATCCTGATTCATTTTTCCGAGCGGGCTTCTTCACTGCTGACCTCGCCGTTGGCTTTGCCGATGATTTGATAATACGGTTTTTCCTGGTATTTTCCAATGAGAATGACGAAGGGTGTTAAATCGTTGCTGGGAGGAATGATTAATGCGGGTTCAGCGTTGGGCGGAACGATTTCATTATTTATTTTCAGCGTGAGCTGCATATTGGAAGGAAATTTGTGTTCTTTGAATCCGGTTTGTGACAAGGGAGACCAGATCGTTTCGTGCGTTTCAGGGTTTTGTTCACGAATATAAAATTGATAGGAATGTGAGGTGAAGCCTAATCCGAGAGTCGCGGGGCGAAGCATGGCTTCCTGTTCTGCAAGCAAAATGGTGTTGGTTAATTCAGTTGCGAAGGTTTCGTATTGTTTGCGGGGATTGGCGCTGATCGTGATGACGGCGATGCTGGCAGTGATGCTGATGATGATCATGACGATTAATAATTCGATCAGGGTGAAGCCGTGAATTTTTTTGACCTCCTTCCCCCTTCCCCTTCCTCCAAGAAAAGCACTTGGAGGAAGGGGGACGCTCCGATACAGATGTGCTAAATTAGAACGCCCCCCTTCCTCCAGCATGCTTTTCGCTGGAGGAAGGGGATGGGGGAAGGAGGTATCAAAATCTTTATTGACCATTCGTGTTTTCATTATTATTCTCATTCCCTATCTCACTATTCCCATCTTTCCCCTTCGGCCCATAACTGAATATCCGCAATTTCTCATTATTATTGACATACTGATACGCCTGTCCCCACGGATCCACAGGCAATTGCTGCAAATACCCATCCGACTTCCAATTCTGCGGCATTGGAGAACTCGTCGGTTTTTGCACCAAAGCCTCCAATCCCTGGTCTGTCGTTGGATACATCCCATTATCCAGTTTGTATAGATCCAGCGCGCTTTGAATCGCGAGCAAATCCTGCTTGACCTTCACAATCCGAGCCTGTTCCGGGCGGCTCATAATTTTGGGAAAGATCACTGCTGCCAGAATACCTAAAATGACCACAACAACCATGACTTCAATTAACGTAAAACCAGCCGATTTTTTCATGTGTTTTCCTAAAATAATGACAAATTTGAAAGAATAGCAAGAATAGTATATGAGAAATGTTGAAATTTATAGAGATCAATGCCTATACTTGTATTAGGGATTTGCTATTTAAGTTAAAAATGGTTAAAATGTAATCAAGCTTTAAAATAAGGAAGCAATGGATAGAATTTATTATTAATCATAGAGTTGCTTGCGGGGGAGTTAATTATGTCCGTACCTAAACCTGAAAATACCAAAGACAAAGTCGATGTGGTAACTGCTGCTATAGTAGGAAAAGTTTCGCCTGATGCATCAAAAGGAACGCTTGAAAAAGCGGTCAAGCATTTGATCAGTGAGACAAAGAAACTGAACTTGATAAACACTCAACTGCTTGAAGAGGTTAGAAATCTTAATAAAAAAGATCAATCGACACCTGCACCGCAAGCGGAAAATCAGTCTCAGCGCCGAAGACCATAATCGGCTGACTGTGATTAGGGAGAAAACATGTTCGACCGGTTACAAAAACCTTTTTTAACCGTTGAAACTGGCGAGGCATATCAACCGATTCGTTTGACTTATGATTTAAGTGAGTCAAACGAATTGTTGTCTGCCCTGGAAAAACTGAAATGCGTTGAAAAAAATCCTATTGCCAATTCCTGGAACTGGTATTGGCGTGATGAATGTAGTGATTTGCATTTCGAGTCATTAGATTCATTTCGTAAAAATCCCAGCCATCCTGTTCGCCTCGGGACCTTGACTATCCGGGACGATAAACTTTTTTTGAGCTTGCCTTCTTTTAAGCGCGCCTGTATGGCGGTCCCGTTTTTTTACAAAATGATGAGCAGGCAAATTGCAAAAATCAATCATGCAGATTTTCTCAATAAAGTTTTTGCGATTGATGAGCGGTTTCCGCATGGGTTTGCGGAAATGTTTAAAGAGGATGAACTTGAGCAAATTCTTCAGGATCGAATTGAAGATTATCACAAAGTTAAAGAAAAATGTGAAAAAGCAACGACGGCTGAAGAAGCTTTGCATATTCTATCGGATTATACGCACTCAGAAGGCGAGAAAAAATTGCCTTATGCGGAACGTTATGTGTTTGAAATGCAGGAAAGTTCAGATCCAGATGTGATTTTCTTAGGGTTTTATATTTATTTGCGCGGCCGTGAGTTGGTGGCAATTAAACGCTGGTTCGGTGAA
>DATIJV010000161.1:0-3446 GCA_035478255.1 Gammaproteobacteria bacterium | reverse complement strand
AAAAAACGTTCACGCAATACTCAGGTTATCCCGTCGATTGAGAGCAGAATGCGAGCAATCTATAGGACGGGATCCAGAAATTTTACAGTATTGTCTAAGCAAACGAAGTGTTTTTGCTTAGACAATACTGACGTTAATTAGAGCGTCCCCCTTCCTCCACATGCTTTTTGTGGAGGAAGGGGAAAGGGGAAGGAGGTAAAAAAGCGAAGGAACTATCTCTAAGTCGCCGCACGCAGCAGCCGATCTCGAACAGCATCCCATTCCACACCATCCGGCACTGATTCAACAATAATTTCTTTCAATCCTTTTTTATCCAATTCTCGCATCACATAATACAAATCATGCGCATACCACTGCGGATTTCGCGGCATTTTTATAACATTCATCCCCTCTGCATTAAATTCACTGAGTGCAATAATCGCAAATGTCTCCACCTCTGTTCGACTTTGTAAAAAAACCTTCAACTGAACTGCCGGTATTAAATGCACTGGCGTGACAGGCGCATAGTGTGATTCCAATGCACCCGGCACCCGCGGCGCATTTTTTTTCTTCCTCAATAAAGGCTGCTCTAAAACAGCTTCAATCTGATCCGCCGTAATCATTCCCGGACGCAAAACTGCAGGGCATTCTCCACTGAGATCAACAATAGTTGACTCCACCCCCACTTCACATTGTCCGCCTTCCAGAACCAAATCAACCGCTCCCCCCAATTCTTCGCGAACTGCCGCAGCAGTCGTTGGACTGATTCGACCAAAACGATTCGCCGAAGGAGCTGCAATCCCGCCGCCAAATTCTTTTAAAACAGCTAATGCAACAGGATGGTTCGGTATACGTAAACCTATCGTTTCCTGGTTACCCGTTAAAATAGAGCTCACCTCTGGCGCTTTTTTTAAAATAAGCGTTAGAGGGCCGGGCCAAAATGCCCGGGCGAGCAATAAGGCTTGCTCTGGAATATCGCGCGCCCAATCAGTCATCTGTGAAACATGCGCAATATGCACGATAATCGGATGATCGCTTGGCCTTTGTTTTGCAAGGAAAATTTTTCGTACTGCCTCTGGGTTACTGGCATCGGCTCCCAATCCATAAACTGTTTCAGTCGGCAGCGCCACTAAACCGCCGGCCCGTAAGAGCAAAACTGCTTTGGTAATATCGTTTTTTTGCATAAAAACCTTGAAAAACCTGTAAAATTAGCGTCATTTTAGGTAAGATATCCGCCATGAGCAACCTCGAAATAACACAACCAACTGAAGATGTCATCGCTCCTGTTGCCATGATCAAAGGCCAGGCGTTCACTACTTTGCCAAAAGATCTTTATATTCCGCCCGATGCAATGGAAGTCTTTCTCGAAGCCTTTGAAGGACCGCTCGATCTTTTGCTTTATCTGATTAAAAAACAAAATCTCGATATCCTCGATATTCCGATTGCCGAAGTCACACGGCAATATATGGAATATGTCGAACTCATGAAAGAAGTTTCACTTGAGCTCGCGGCCGAATATCTTGTCATGGCTGCGATTTTAGCAGAAATCAAGTCTCGCATGTTACTGCCGCGGCCTGCGCATATGGAAGGGGTTGAAGAAGATCCGCGTAGAGAATTAATTCGTCGATTAATGGAATATGAGCGCATTAAAAAAGCTGCCCTGCAAATTGATCAGTTACCAAGACAAGGGCGCGACACTTTCACAGCATCTCTTGATATGCAAGAAATAGTCTCTGAAAAACCCCAACCCTCTGTCAGCTTGCAAGAACTTCTTCTGGCTTTTGCAGAAGTCATGAAGCGCGCAGATTTGCATCAAACCCATCAAATTCACCGTGAACCGTTATCAGTGCGTGACCGCATGACTCGCATTCTTGCAGCGTTACAAGAAAAAGAATTTGTACCATTCAATAGCATATTCACTTTCAGTGAAGGACGACCTGGCGTGGTTGTCAGTTTTCTCGCCATGCTGGAATTACTCAAAGATCATATTATCGAATTCGTGCAAACTGCGCCTTTTGCACCGATTCATATTAAAACTGCTAGTGTAAGGGATTCAATCGCATGACGATAACTTTCGAAAAATTGCAAAATATTCTGGAAGCAGCCTTAATGGTAGCTGGACGTCCCTTAAGTATAGCCCAGCTGCAAAAATTATTTGATGAAACCTTGGTACCTGAAACAGTCGAAATAAAAAATGCATTAAAAGCGATTGCAGAACGCTATGCAGCCACGGGTATCGAATTAAAAGAAGTGGCAAGCGGTTTCCAGTTTCAAGCAAAAATAGAATTCAGTCCGTGGATCAGTAAACTGTGGGAAGAACGTCCGCAAAAATATTCTCGCGCATTACTGGAAACTCTCGCGCTGATCGCTTATCGCCAACCGATTACACGCGCGGAAGTTGAAGACATTCGCGGCGTCACTGTCAGTTCTCATATTACAAAAACTTTGCTTGAGCGTGAATGGATCCGCATCATCGGTTATCGTGAAGTTCCAGGCAGGCCCGCATTGTATGGTACGACGAAAGCATTTCTCGATCATTTTAATTTAAAAACGCTGGATGAATTGCCGACCCTCGCAGAATTGAATGATCTGGAAAATCAGGAAGCCAAATTGCAAATTCAATTGGAATTATCCCAATCGCAGCATGATGAAACCATTTTAGCAGAACAACCCCATGAGTGAAAAAATTCAGAAAATCCTGGCCAATGCAGGTTTAGGTTCACGTCGTCAAATTGAAGAATGGCTGCGTGAAGGCCGAGTTTCTGTGAATGGTTCGGCCGCAAAATTAGGCGATCGCATGACACTTGACGATAAAGTGTGTGTGGATGGCCGCGATGTCAACCTTGTCAAAAGCAGTACACAGAAAACACGTGTGGTTCTTTATCACAAACCGGAAGGCGAAATTTGTTCGCGAAAAGATCCCGAAGGACGCGCAACGGTTTTTGATCATTTACCGAGGCTAAACAATGGAAGATGGATTTCAATCGGGCGTTTAGATTTTAATACATCAGGCGTTTTACTGCTGACAAATAATGGAGAATTGGCGCACCGCTTGATGCACCCATCTGCAAATATTGAAAGAGAATATGCAGTGAGGGTCCAGGGAAAAGTGACGCCGGAAATGGTGAATCATTTGAAAAAAGGCATTAAGCTTGAAGATGGAATGGCACATTTTGAGCGAATCGTGGATGCGGGTGGTGAAGGAAGTAATCATTGGTATCATGTGATGGTTAAGCAAGGACGGAACCGATTGGTTCGCAGGATGTGGGAATCGCAGCGTCTAGTGGTGAGTCGATTGATTCGAATTCGATTTGGGACGGTGATGCTGCCGAGGATGCTGCGCAGAGGAAAATGGGTAGAGTTGACGCTGGATGAAATAACGGCATTGGGGTAGTTGTTTATTCATAATAGCTCAGCCCCATTGGTTGTCATCCCGGAATTTACTCACTCTTAATTCGCGCTTTTCG
>DATIJV010000160.1:0-9565 GCA_035478255.1 Gammaproteobacteria bacterium | reverse complement strand
GAATTTAGCGCTACTTAATGTCCGGGATCTACCCTTATCATTTGGGTGGATCCCGGACATTAACTCACTCTAAATTCGCGAAAAGCGCGAATTAAGAGTGAGTAAATTCCGGGATGACAACCAATGGGGCTGAGCTATTACAAAAAATGTTACAGTTTAGAAATAATTTCAGAAAGATAATTTGGTGCTTTTTACCAAATTATTTTTCTGAAACGCTATCATTTCTTCCAGCAAAAATTGACTCTCTTTTTCCAGCTCTTCTAAAAGACCAGAAAGCGCATCTGTTTGACTTTTTTTCAACATATCTTCCAGCGATGAAATGATTTTTTTTAATTGCGGCGTACCGCAATAACACACTGCGCCGTGCAGTCTATGTAACTGTTGATGAAGCTCATCATAGTTTTTTTCTTCATACGCATCACGAATACTTTTGACTTCCTGAGCTAAAGTCTTTGCCAGAACATTTAGCATTTCTTTCGCCAATTCTCTTTTATTTCCGGCAAGTTTTAATCCGAGCTCCCAGTCAATAGCAGTATACTCAGATTGAGAAGTTGATTCAGAAAGTGTTTCTGTCTGTATGGAAAAGGATAAAATCCATTTTTTCACTATCATGAATAATGTATTTTTGATGACTGGCTTTGTTAAATAATCATTAAAACCAATGGCAATTAAATTTTGATACTCATGCTCTGCGATATGCGCAGATAGAGCAATAACAGGCGTGTTATGATTACAGTTTGATACAATACGAATCTGCTTCAGTGCTTCGATTCCATCCATTTTAGGCATGCGCAAATCCATCAGAATGAGATCAAATTTTTGCGTTTCAGTCAATTGCAAAGCTTCCAAGCCATCGTGTGCAATAGTAATAATTGCATTTGTACTTTCAAACAGTGCCTTTACTAAATTTACATTTAATACATTATCATCGACACATAAAATATGTTTTCCATCTAATTGTAATTTAATTTCAGAGTTAATTGGACGATAACGTACATGATGCTGCGGTTCAGTAATAAGCTGAAAAACAGTATGATATAAATTATTGCGAATAACAGGCTTAGTTAAACTGGCGGCAGCACCGTTAGATAAAAAATATTCAAGTGTTGCGGGTTCTGATGAGTTAATTAAAGCTACAATAGGGCCAGAAAACTCTTTACGTATACATGCAAATTCATTTTCAGACGTTCCATGAATGTTTTGTTGATTCATGCCTGCAATAATAAGAAACGGTGTATTTTCTTTTAATTCTAAAAACATATCAGATAAATTTGAAAAATCTTTTGTATTAATTTTCCAATGCGTCAAAATATTTTTAATTGCAAGACATGCTACACTGTGCGCATCGTAAACATAAATATATTTATCATTAAAATTAATTTTATCGATTTCTGTTTCAGCTTCAGCATCACCTGGAGATTTTTCCGCCGTAAAGCTAAACCAGAATATTGAGCCTTTTCCTTGATTGCTTTCTATGCCGATTTTTCCGGCCATTTGATCAATTAATCTTTTGCAGATCGCAAGACCTAAACCTGTTCCGCCATATTTTCTTGCTATGCTTGTATCAGCTTGCTGAAATGCACGAAAAATAAGTTTTTGATCGGCTTGCGATAATCCTATTCCTGTATCAGAAATCTCTACACGAATTTTAGTGGTTTTTGTTGATTTCTTTTCAACAGAAACACGAATAATCACTTCACCCTTATCTGTAAATTTTATCGCGTTAGAAACTAGGTTGCTGATAATTTGTTTAAAACGCAAAGGATCACTGATAATTTTTCGAGGTACATCATCATCAATCAGAGCAGCAAATTCCAATTGTTTTGCATTTGCCACAGGAGACATGATGGCAAGAATATCTTCAATGCAATCACGAATGTCAAAAGCAAGATACTCAAGACGTAATTGGCCGGCATCCAGACGAGAAAAATCCAAAATATTATTGACTAAATTCAGTAGATTTAAAGCAGATTTTTGAATAGTAATTAAATAGTTTCTCTGCAAATTGGAAAGCTCTGTTTCCAGTAATAAATTAGTAAATCCGATGATCCCATTCATCGGTGTGCGAATTTCATGGCTCATGTTTGCAATAAATTCTGTTTTAATTTTGTTGCCTTCCATTGCTTCATTCTGTGCCTGGGCAAGTTTACTATTTTGTATTTCAACAGTTTCAAGCGTTTGCTGTAAATTTGCAGCGATTTCTGTAATATGGGCTTCCAGGCGCTTGTGGGTTTTTTGCAGTGCGAAAGCCATGTTGTTAATGCCTTCTTCTAATTCTCCCAACTCACCCGGCGAATGTGTGTCAATAGAAATATCCAGTTTTCCTTGCTCAATTTCCTGAATCGTTGAGCGTATTTTAAATAAGGGACCGGTGAGATGTTCTGCAATTCGGCGAGCAAAGAAAATCGTGATCAATAATCCCAATGAAATAAAAATAAGTGTAATAAGGATGACTTGATATTCTTCAAGACGGGCATTGGATCGAGAGAGAGAAATAGCAACCCAGCCTACTAACTTTTGATGCTGAGCATTTCCTCTAGCAGGTCCTGGATGATTGGCCAGATTCAAATCGTTGACGATGACGGGTTCTGTCAGTGTAATTGATTCTTTTCTCTGAACGAAAGAAATTTTTTCATCATGAAAATTTATATTTTTTAAAAAATCTTGTGATTGCGGATCATCAGTGCCTCTATAAGCAAGCAATTCATGATTTGAGCCAAAAAAAGCGATAGATTGTAATTCTTTTTCTTCGAGAAGAAGATTGGTGCTGTCTTGCAATAATTGACGGTCATTTTGCAAAAGACCTTTTCGGCTCAAACGAACCACGTGGCCTAAAACAGCGTGTCCGTATGAATATAATTTTTTCTCTGCATCTTGAATACGCGATCCAATGACGTATGTACCCACCAGAAAAGAAATAATGATCGTAGGCAATAATGCAATAATAAAGACACGGGTTTTTATGCTGGTTTGTTTCATTTTATTTTATTTTCTCATTCTCTTAATATCGATTACTTTCGGTAACTGGCTTATCTGGCTGATGAGTTGTTTCAACTGAATCAGATCATGAATTTGAATCGTCATTACAATGTATATCATATTATCTTTTCGGCTGATTGTAGAGCTCAAATTGACTAAATCAATTTTAGCATTAGTCAAGAGCGCTGTAATTTCTTTTAATAATTCCTGCTGTCCGCTTGCACGAATTTGTAAATCAACATAGTATTTTCCGAGTTTTTTACTGTCCCAGCTGACTTGAATGATGCGGTTTGCATTGCGAGTCAAATTGATATTATTGCAATCTTGCCGATGTATTGAAACTCCGCGCCCTTGGGTGATGTAGCCGATGACTTGATCTCCTGGGATCGGTTTGCAGCATTTTGCGATGCGTGTTAATAAGTCATTGATCCCGGCAATTTCCATATTTCCTTGCAATTCAGCCGTTTGTTTTAACGGTAAAACCATTTGTTTATTAATTTCCGGCTGTTGATCTGATTGAAGGGCATGAATAATTTGAGCAATACGAACATTCCCATGACCAATAGATGCAAATAATGCTTCATCATTTTTATAATTAAAGCGTGCCGCAATTTTTTCAAAATTGGGATTGGAAATTCCTGCACGCGAAAGCTCGCGTTCCAAATTATTTTTTCCGGTTTCAATATACTGACTGATTTCCTGCTGCTTAAACCAGTGGGCCGCTTTGGAGCGTGCGCGTGATGTATATAAATAACCAAAATCTTTATTTAACCAGTCACGGCTGGGGCCGCCATGCGGTGTTGTAATAATTTCAATTTGATCACCGGTGCGTAATTGATAAGTTAGCGGTACAATGTGGCCTTTAATTTTTGCCCCGCGGCATCGATGGCCTAATTCACTGTGGATCCGATAAGCAAAATCAAGCGGAGTCGCACCTTTGGGTAAATCAATAATTTCACCTTCTGGCGAGAAAACATAAACGGTATCATCTAAAATTTCATCGAGTTTTTTATCGGGAGCTGTGCCGTGCTGCGCGACATCTTTATGCCAGTCTAATAACTGACGAAGAAAAGTAATTTTTGCTTCATATCCTGATTGAGGCGTTTTGTGTTCTTTGTAAACCCAATGTGCTGCTACGCCATGCTCTGCTTCTTCATGCATATTATGCGTGCGAATTTGAATTTCAAGATTTTTGCCATTTGGCAGAATGACTGCAGTATGTATCGAACGATAACCATTTGGCTTGGGGCGGCTGATATAATCATCGAATTCTTCTGGAACATGCGTAAATAAAGAATGCACAACACTTAACGCAGTATAACAATCTTCAATTTTTGGAACTAAAATTCTTACGGCGTTATAATCATAAATGTTTTCATAACCAAGATGTTTACGAAATGATTTTACATAAATACTATAAATATGTTTTGCACGGCCTTGAATTTCCGATTTGATATGATGTCTTGCCAAAATGGATTTTAATTTTTTTATTGTATCTTCAATACGCTGTTCGCGATCAATGCGGCGTTCAGCTAAAAAACTTGCAATAGTTTTGTAAGTTTCAGGATCGATATAATGAAACGCAGCATCTTCCAATTCCCATTTTAGCTGGCCGATTCCCAATCTGTTTGCAAGCGGAGCGTAAATATCCATTGTTTCCTGAGCTATTTTTCTGCGTTCATCTTGATTAATATTTTTAATTCCGCGCATCATGCAAGTGCGTTCAGCTAATTTGATTAATACCACACGAATATCAGATACCATAGCCAGAAAAATTTTGCGTGACTGGTCAATTTGAATTTTGCTGCGTGTGGAATAGTTTTTTAAATTGTTTAACACATTCATTTGCAAAACATCGTGAACTAATTTGGCGATTGGATCGCTCAACTCTTGCTGAATTTTTTCAATCGTAATTGAAGTATGCAAAGCAGCACTGATGGTGATGGCTGCCGCGATCGAATCTTGATCCAGTTTCATTTCCAGTAAAATTTCAGCCATTTCCAAGCCTTGTTCTATGCAAGGCTGACCGTAAAATGTCGTTAAGCCTTTGCTGCTGAGATCTGCCAATTTCGCTGCGCGAATAATCAAACTATGATCTTTTAAATGCGAATGCGTGCGGATTTTGTTGAACCATGATTCAAAATCGATGGAGCCGCCGTCAAGGGAGTGAAATTTTTTTTTGAGCGTTACCATGGCTAATGTTTCTCAAAAAGAGCAATAGCTTCGATGTGGCTGGTATGCGGAAACATATTAATTACGCCGATTTTTTTTAAGCGGTACTGATGCTGATAAACTAATTCTCCTGCATCTCTGGCAAGCGTAGCTGGATTGCATGATACATATACGATGGATTTTGCGGATTGATTTGCAATGAGCGGTATGATTTCTTTTGCGCCGGTTCGCGGCGGATCTAAAAGAATTTTATCATATGGGGTATTTAACCAAGGAGCAGTTTTTAAAGGTTCCATTAAATTGGCGGCATAAAATTCTGCATTGTGAATATGGTTAAGCAAAGCATTGGCTTTCGCTCGATTGACCATTTGTATGCTGCCTTCAATTCCTGTGACATTTTTTGCAAAACGCGCGATCGGTAATGTAAAATTTCCTAATCCGCAAAATAAATCTAGAATGGTATCGGTGGATTGAGGGTCTAATAATCGTATTGCTTCTGCAATCATTTCGCGGTTTATTTCTCCATTGACTTGGGTAAAATCGAGCGGATGAAATTGCATTTCCAATTCATAATCCGGTAAAAAATAACTGAGTAATTCATTTTGATCAGCCGGCCATATTTTATGAACAGAATCTGCTGAACCAGGCTGCAAATAAATATGAAAATTTTGTTCTTTTCCAAATTCACATAATGCAGAAAGATCAGTGATGCTTAATGATGTCATGTGCCGAATGACTAAAGCAGTTGCATGATCACTGACTGCCATTTCAATTTGAGGAATGTGTTCATATTGAGAAAGACTGCGAATTAATTCACGCAGTTTGCTCATATGTTTACCGACATCAGGATGCAAAACTTCACATTCTTCAATGTCAGCAAGATAATGACTGAATTTTTCGCGAAAACCAATTAACAATTTTTCTTTTTTTCTGACATAACGCACACCCAGCCGCGCTTTACGTCGATATCCGAAAGAGTTTCCCATGATGGGCGGCAAAATTTCTTCAGGAATAATTTTTCCAAAATGTTTTAGTTGGTCTAGCAATGCTTGTTGTTTTAATTGAACTTGCGCTTGATTGTCGACATGCTGCAAACTGCAGCCGCCGCAAATTGTATAATGTGCGCAAGCGGGGCTGATACGGTCAGGCGAGGGTGTGATGATTTCTGTCGCTTGAGCTTCATAATAGCGGCGATGCTGACGGATGATTTTGCATTTCACTGTTTCTTTTGGCAATGCGCCAGAGACGAACAGGGTTTTACCCTTGAAGGCCGCAATTCCTCGCCCTTCATGACTGAGGGATTCAATTGTAATTTCGATATTTTCTAATGACATAGCCCAAACTTTTGATGGTTTTAAAAACGCTATATTATCATAAAATTATTGCTCGCTGGAGATTAATCATCTTTTACAGTGGTAAATAATAGAATCTCTTCTATACTTAAATATGAGCGTTTTGTCAGGATTTTTGTTCAGAACCATTCAAGTTAAATAGCCAGGAAACCGACTTGTGGCGTGGTGAGCATGTCCTAAGTTTTGCAAGGAAAGCCTAAAGCGTCGTAGGGGTTTCCATATTGAGTAAAAAAGGGTTTCTGTGTAACAATGCCTGTATAAGCGCTCTTTTATTATTTGGAATTTACCCATGGATCCCTTCATAGAACTCGAAAAATTATATGGTGCTCATCATTATGAACCTTTACCTGTCGTTTTAACACGCGGTGCGGGTGTGTATGTTTGGGACAATCAAGGAAATCGTTATATGGATATGATGAGCGCCTATTCGGCTGTCACTTATGGTCACAGCCATCCAGGACTCGTCAAAATACTCACTGATCAGGCTCAAAAGTTAGCTGTTGTCTCTCGGGCTTATTACACTGATAAACTGGGAAATTTTTTACAGAAAGTCTGTACGGCTGCAAAACAGGACAAGGCATTACCCATGAATACGGGAGCTGAAGCTGTTGAAACTGCTTTGAAAGCAGCGCGCAAATGGGCTTATACCGTAAAAAAAGTTCCAGAAAATAAAGCAGAAATTATTGTGTGCAAAGGCAATTTTCATGGCAGAACGATTGCCATTATCACTATGTCATCTGAATCACAATATCGTCAAGGGTTTGGCCCTTTTCCAGAAGGTTTCAAACTCATTCCTTATGGCGATGCAGATGCGTTACGTCAAGCTATTACCCCTCATACTGCGGCATTTCTGGTAGAGCCTATCCAGGGAGAGGGAGGTATTATTGTTCCACCGGAAGGTTATCTGAAAGAATGTGAAAAGATTTGCCGTGAAAATAATGTTTTATTGATGTGTGATGAAATTCAAACGGGCATGGGAAGGACTGGTAAGTTTCTGGCATGCGAACATGAAAAAGTTCAGCCGGATGCAGTGATGCTGGGGAAAGCGCTTGGCGGCGGTTTGCTTCCTGTTTCTGTTTTTTTAAGTCGTAAAGATGTGATGGATGTATTTACTCCTGGCGATCATGGCAGTACATTTGGGGGCAATCCCTTGGCTGCTGCTGTGGGAGAAAAAGCGCTTGATGTTTTGTTTAATGAAAACTTGATAGAGCGTTCTCAGGAATTGGGCGATTATTTCTTAAAAAATCTTGAAAAAATTAAATCACCATTCATTTCTGATGTGCGTGGAAAGGGATTGCTGATTGGCGTGGAAATTAATTCAGGTTATCATTCTGCAAGAGAAATTTGTTTGCGTTTATTGAAAAAAGGTATATTAAGTAAAGAAACGCATCAAACAGTTATCCGTTTTGCGCCGCCTTTAATTATTACTAAAGATCAAATTGATGAAGCCGTAAAAAAATTTACTGAATGTTTGACTGAATCTTCTTAAGGAAATACAAAATGAAAAAATGGGTAAAACTCTTATGCGCTGCAATAGGAATAATATTGACTGGCAGCGTTTTTGCCGAAGATAGCTTGCAATATTTTCAAAATAAAGCAGCCGCTCAGCAATTTCCAGAAGCAGTCGCAGCACTCAAAAATAAAAATTATGATAAAGCTCTCGAAATTTACAAACGTCTAGCCGAAAGCGGGAGAGTATCGGCTCAATATCAGTTGGGCTATCTGTATCTTAATGGATTGGGAGTCGATAAAAATCCTCAAACTGCAGCTGCGTGGTTTATGAAAGCAGGAACTGAAGGATTATCACAGGCGCAATTTGCTTTAGCGACGCTTTATTATTATGGCGTGGGTCTTGAGCAAGGCTTAACACAGGCTGTCACTTTATATACTCAAGCTGCCAACAATAATAATCCGCTTGCGCAATATATGCTGGGATATCTGGCAGAAAATGGTTTCGGGATATCGAAAAATATGGATGCTGCAGTGAACTGGTATACCAAAGCAGCGTCTCAAGGTGTGGCAGAAGCGGAATATAATCTGGGACTTTTGTACTATAAAGGTTTGGGTGTGCCGAAAGATTCAGGCAAAGCGTTTACCTGGTTTAATTTAGCCGCGCAGCAGGGATTGGCGAAGGCGCAGTTTATGTTAGGTGTGATATTTAGTACAGAACGCTTAGATAAAAACCAGGCATTTTCCTGGTATTCCCGAGCTGCGGAAAAAGGATTGGCTGAAGCAGAATATAATTTGGGTGTCATGTACTTTAATGGATTTGGCACAACAGCGAATACCAATACGGCGGTAAGCTGGTTTAAAAAAGCAGCAGATAAAGAATTTCCGCAAGCGCAATATGTAACAGGTTATCTCATGTATAACGGTGTGGGTTATCCGAAAGATATTCCACAAGCGATTGACTGGTATCGCAAAGCTGCCGCGCAGAATTCTGCCGATGCAGAATTTGCGTTGGGATTTCTTTATCACAATGGATTAGGAATTGTGAAAGATGAGCGTCAGGCATTTGCGTGGTTACTGCTCGCGGCAAAGCAGGGGCTTGCGAATGCGCAATATATGGTGGGTTTATTTTATCAGCAAGGTATGGGCATTCCCAGCGATCCCAAAGCTGCAATCAGCTGGTATACCTTAGCCGCAGAACAAGGTATGGATAATGCGCAATTATTGTTGGGAATTATGTATGGGCAAGGGCAGGGTGTGCCGCGAGATTATCGTGCTTCTTATGCGTGGCTCAACCTGGCTTCGACTTCCAGTAATGAAAAAATTCGGGAATCCGCATTAAAAATGCGAGATGAAATAGCAAAAAATATGACGACTGCGGATATTGGTACGGCTAAACAAATGTCGCAAACATATTACAGTAAATATGGTAATAAATAAGTATTCGGTAAATAGTGAATTGCGCATTTTTTTTACCTCCTTCCCCTATCCCCTTCCTCCACAAAAAGCATGTGGAGGAAGGGGGACGCTTCGATACAGATGCGCTTAATTAGAGCGTCCCCCTTCCTCTAAGCGTGCTTTTCGCTTGGAGGAAGGGGATAGGGGAAGGAGGT
>DATIJV010000159.1:0-2856 GCA_035478255.1 Gammaproteobacteria bacterium | reverse complement strand
CACCCAAATGATAAGTAGATCCCGGACATTAAGTAGCGCTAAATTCGCAAAGAGCGCGAATTAAGCGCTACTAAATTCCGGGATGACGCTCTAATCAGCTTTCGCTTAACTTAATGGCAGTGAGGGTGGACACGGGCGAAGAGCGCGCCCTTTGTCCACCCTACCGTCCTAATCAATTCATAAAAATTAACTAATTTTTTTCTGCCACAGTTTTGCTTTATGAATTAATTCTTTCTCATCCAGCGTTAATAGTTGACGATTTTTCATTAACTGTTTTCCTGCTACCCAGGTATCTGTCACTTGATGCCGCGAAGCTGCATACACAATATGAGAAACCGGATGATAAAGGGGTTGTGTTTCAATTTCATCAAGATTGATCACCGCAAAATCTGCTGATTTTCCTGGTGCAAGTGAACCAGTTATCTCATCTATGCCTAACGCTTTCGCCCCATTCCGTGTTGCAATCTGAAGTGTATCCAGTGCAGGCAATGCTTCAGGATCGTGACTCACAAGTTTTGCCAAAAAATTTGCCGTGCGCATTTCTCCCAGCATATTCAAATCATTATTACTTGCAGCGCCATCTGTTCCTAGTGCTACATTAATTCCCAGCGCTCGCAATTTTTCAACTGGGCAAATGCCGCTCGCGAGTTTCATGTTCGATTCTGGACAATGTACTACATTCGGTTTATCTTGCGCGACGATTTCCAAGTCTTCTTCATTCAATTGTGTCATGTGAATTGCAATTAAACGTGGAGAAAGCATGCCTAATTCATGCAAGCGGCGAATGGGACGTTTTTTAATTTCTGCGAGAGACTGGTTCACTTCATCTGCAGTTTCATGCAAGTGCAAATTAATTTTTAAATGATGTGTTTCAGCCATTTCTTTCACACGCAACATGGATTCATCACAAACGGTATAAGGTGCGTGCGGTGCAAGAGTCGCGCGGATTTTTTCATGATGTTTATAGTGTTGAAAAAATTCCAGTCCACGCGCAAAATAGTCGTCTGGTGTTTGTGCCCAATTCGTCGGAAAATCCATGACTGTAATCCCGATATTTGCACGTAACCCCGCTTTATCTGCTGCTTCCGCTGTTGCTTGTAGAAAGAAAAACATATCATTAAAACAAGTCGTGCCGCTACGAATCATTTCTGCCATTGCCAGTAACGATGCATCATAAACGAATGCATGACTTAGCCATTTTTTTTCCGCAGGCCAGATATGATTTTTTAACCAGTTCATTAACGATAAATCGTCCGCCATGCCGCGAAAATAATTCATCGCAAGATGCGTATGCGTATTGATTAATCCTGGAATAATGGCGTGACTGGGAAATTTTTCTGTCTCTTTAGCTGAATATTGTTTAACTGCTTCATCATTTGAAAGAATCGCTGCGATTTTACCGTTTTTCAGCACAAGCGTATGATTTTCCAGAACTTGATCTTCGCCTGTAATAATCCATTGAGCATGAATAAGGGTATCAACTTCTTTTTTCATAAAAATTTATCGCTGCAAATAAAAATGCATCATACTCAAAATTTGAAATAATGGAAGACTTTTTGGTTTTTCATCGTAACTTATTGATTAATAACACAATTCCTGAAAAATTTGCGTAAAAACCCGATTTTGCACGTTTTTCAGAGAAAAATGTGTTATTAATCATATAGTTAGCTTCTAATTCTCGGGAAAAAAATTAAGATTATTTAACATGTTAAACAAATAAATAAGTACCGTTTCAATTTTTTTTATAAACACTTAAACTTATCAGTTAAGAGGTATATCTCATGAGTAATGAAATTATTGCATTGCAAGATCTTGCGGCGACAGACGGCGTGTGTTTTGGCTGCGGTTCTAAAAATGTAAACGGTCTTAAAATTAAAAGTTATTGGGACACTGATAATATACACGTAGTCATGACACATATACCAGACGAGCGTTATGTTGGCTGGCCATCACTTGTCTACGGTGGATTAATTGGCTGTCTTGTCGATTGCCATTCCAATTGGACTGCGATGGCAAATCATTATCGCGCTGAAGGCCGTGCAGTTGGAACGCAGCCGCGCATTGACTGTGTGACAGGTAGCTTAAATGTAAAATATATTAAGCCAACGCCCATGGGAGTTCCATTGCTGCTCAAGGCACATGTTGACGGCGAAGTAGGGCGCAAGACACGTGTGTTATGTGAAGTATATGCCAGTGAGAAATTGACGGCGATCGGCGATTCAATCTTTGTGCGAGTTGATCTGGGACATTTGGCTAAAACTGCACAGGGTTAAATCTTAATGAATTTAGAGTCTATTCAAAGCTATTTTAAACATTCCAATACTAATAATTAAAATTTTCATTTATACTAGAGTGTGTCCCTATACCTTAAATTGAAATTGAAAAGGAGCTTCAAAATGAAAATGTTCAGTAAATTATGTTTAATGTTTTTATCCGTCGTAATAATAGGTTGTGCGCATCAACAGGCCCAAAATCAACCTAATAACATGTCCAATTCTCAAGCTATGAAATCCAGCAAGGCTCCCTTATCGGATGCAGCTATTACAACGAAGGTGAAAAGCCAATTTATTAGCGATGATGTATTCACCAACAAAGATGTTGCTTCCATGAGTATCCATGTGGAAACAGTCAATGGTGTTGTGTACTTGACTGGTACAGCGAATAATAGGGCCCAAATTCGCCATGCGATTGCTACAGCTAAAAAGGTAGAGGGTGTTAAGAGAGTTGTTTCTAAAGTTAGAGTTCAAAGAAGTTAATCTATTGAAATGCTGATAACATTTTAAAATGTTATACTTCGCGCGGTCATAAATTGCGGTTTTTGACATCTGACCTATAGATCAGATGCCAAAAACCGCA
>DATIJV010000158.1:0-6726 GCA_035478255.1 Gammaproteobacteria bacterium | reverse complement strand
AGAAAAAACGTTCATGCAATACTCAGGTTATCCCGTCGATTGAGAGCAGAATGCGAGCAATCTATAGGACGGGATCCAGAAATTTTACAGTATTGTCTAAGCAAACGAAGTGTTTTTGCTTAGACAATACTGACGTTAATTTAGGATGCTAAAGCGCTGGAGATAACACATGCTAGAAAACCAAAACGTTTCGACGAGTAAAATAAAATCCAGTATGACCCATCTGATTTTTATGGGCCGCTGGCTGCAACTCCCGCTCTATTTCGGTTTGATTGTCGTTTTGGGTGCTTATGCGTATCGATTTATTATTGAATTGGGAGAATTGATTCATAGTATCAATAGTATTGATGATGTGAGAATCATGCTCGGCGTGCTCGATTTGATTGATGTGGTGATGATCGCAAACTTGTTGATTATGGTGATTATCGGCGGCTATGAAACATTTGTTTCTCCGATGCATCTGCAAGATCATGCCGATCGGCCTGAATGGCTGGATGAAGTGAATGCAGGCACTATGAAAGTAAAATTGGCGCTAGCGTTAATCGGTATTTCTTCTATTCATTTGTTAAGAACGTTTATTGATCCCTCCAAACTTTCTAATATGAATGTCATGTGGCAAGTCGTGATTCATTTGACACTGGTGGTTTCAGCATTGGCAATTGCATTTACCAATTTTATTATGGGAAAAGGAAAAACAGTTTAACACAATTCAAACCGTAAAATTTCTCCAGCTCGTCCGGCTTTTTTTAGAAACCACTTTATTCCATCCCAAACGCATATGCGCATGGCACAATGCCACAGCCAATGCATCCGCAGCATCTGCCTGCAAATCAAGCGAAATATTTAATAATCGTTTGACCATATGCTGCACTTGCGTTTTTCCAGCCGCGCCATAACCCACTACAGATTGCTTGATTTGACGTGCAGAATATTCAGAAACATTCGTTCCTAAAGCCACAATCGCCGCACCTCGCGCTTGACCTAATTTTAAAGCAGAATTGGGATTTTGATGCATAAAGACTTGCTCGATCGCTGCTTCTTCAGGTTGATGCAAGCGAATAACAGCCTGCAAACCGGTGAAAATTTTTTGTAAACGTTCAGCCATGGAATAAGCAGCAATGTTTAAGCAGCCGCTATCAAGGTAATGGCTTTGATTGCCTTCCTGTCGAATAACACCATAGCCGGTGAAACGAGAACCGGGGTCGATTCCGATGATAATCACCCTAATTCCACCAACAAATCTGCATTAGAATAGACTTCCTGCACATCATCCAATTCATCCAGCATATCAATCAACCGCACTACCTTTTCTGCTGTTTCTTTATCCGTTATCGGTACATTCGTCGCTGCAACCATGGAAATTTCAGCCATAGCAGGTTGAAAACCCGCTGTGACCATTGCATCTTTAATTCCCAAAAAATGATCTGGCAGAGCGATGACTTCAATACTTTTATCGTCATTGACCACGACATCTTCCGCATTTTGCAGCAAAGCCAATTCCATAATTTTTTCTTCACTCGCACCCGGCGCAAAAATAATTTGACCGCGTTTATTAAATAAATAAGAAACCGAACCATCCGTTCCCAAATTCCCGCCGCATTTCGTAAATGCATGACGTACATCCGCCACCGTACGATTACGATTATTCGTCATGCAATCAACCATAATCGCAATACCGCCTGGACCATATCCCTCATAACGCACTTCTTCGACATCACTTCCTTCAAGCCCGCCTGCACCGCGCTTGATCGCCCGATCAATCACATCTCGCGACATATTGGCAGCAAATGCCTTATCCAACGCTGCGCGCAAACGCGGATTGGAATTCGCATCCGCGCCGCCTAATTTCGCTGAGACTGTCACTTCACGAATCAGTTTGGTATACAATTTACCTTTGACCGCATCCTGTTTTGCCTTGTGACGTTTGATGTTAGCCCATTTACTATGTCCTGCCATATATACCTCTCGCAGATGAGTTTTATTTACTCCACAGTCGATGTTTTTTCTTCTGCTTTACGAACTCGAATACCCAGTTCAATTAATTGCGCAGAATCAACCGGCGCCGGCGCATCAGTCAAAGGACAAGTCGCCGTTTGCGTTTTCGGAAATGCAATCACATCACGAATCGAATCAGAATCCGTCATCCACATCGCCAAACGGTCAATTCCCAAAGCAATCCCGCCATGCGGAGGACAGCCAAATTTCAACGCCGTCAACAAATGCCCAAATTTCAGGTTCGCATCTTCTTCTGAAATATTTAATGTGCGAAATACCGCCATTTGCAATTCAGTTGAATTAATACGAATAGAACCACCGCCAATTTCCGTACCATTAATCACCATATCATAAGCACGCGCCGCAATTTTTTCAGGCTCATGCGACAATTCGCTGATATCTTTAATTTTGGGCGCAGTAAAAGGATGATGGCAAGCAGACAATCGCCCTTCGCCTTTTTCAAACATTGGAAAATCCACAACCCACAACGCTCGCCAGCTTTTTTCAACTAATCCGCGATCCTGTGCAACTTTAATTCGTAACGCGCCTAATGAATCATTCACAATAGGAATTTTATCTGCGCCAAAGAAAATAATATCACCGACTTTTGCTTTGACTCTTTCAACAATTGTTTTAACCACCTCTTCAGGAATAAATTTCAAAATCGGAGATTGCAAACCATCTGCATTGAATTTGATATACGCCAATCCTTTCGCGCCAAACATTCCTACATATTGCGTATAATCATCAATTTCCTTGCGGCTGAATGCAGCCCCGCCTGGAACATGCAATGCTGCTACACGTCCATGCGGATCATTCGCAGGCCCTGAAAACACTTTAAATTCCACTTGTTTCATCAAATCATTCATATCAATTAATTCAAGAGGAATGCGCAAATCCGGTTTGTCTGAACCGAAACGCGTCATGGCTTCTGCATAACTCATACGCGGAAAAGGATCCGGCAATTCGACATTCAACAATTCTTTAAACATACCGCGCATCATTTTTTCCATAATCTGCTGAATTTCTTCTTCATTCAAAAAAGAGGTTTCAACATCTAACTGGGTAAATTCCGGTTGGCGGTCTGCACGCAAATCTTCATCACGAAAGCAGCGAACGATTTGATAATAACGGTCCATTCCAGACATCATTAATAATTGTTTAAAGACTTGCGGCGATTGCGGTAACGCAAAAAAACTGCCGGGTTTGGTACGGCTTGGAACCAGATAATCGCGCGCACCTTCTGGAGTTGCTTTTGTCAGAAACGGTGTTTCAATATCCATAAATCCTGCATCATCCATGTAACGGCGGATATAACGCGTAATCGCCGCCCGCGTTTTCATTTTTTGCAGCATTTCAGGACGACGTAAATCAAGATAACGATATTTCAGACGTGTTTCTTCACCCACATCATGAAATTCATCAATCGGGAATGGTGTCGGGTCAGAACGATTCAAAATTGTTAATTCCAAGGCACTGACTTCCACTTCGCCAGTTTTTAATTCTTTATTAATAGTACCTTCCGGTCGTTTGCGTACAATACCTTTGACCTGCAAAACATATTCATTACGAACAGTTTCAGCAATGCGAAATGCTTCTACATTTTCAGGCGCAATTACGACTTGTACAATGCCTTCTCGATCACGCAAATCCAAAAAAATTACTCCGCCATGATCACGACGTCGATGCGCCCATCCTGTTAATTGTACTTCTTTACCTAATAATTCTGTTGTAACTTGACCACAATAATGACTACGCACCTTTTACCTCTACTGTTTCAATGACATGATTTGCGGGCTGAACGACTCCCAGCGAAATCACAAATTTCAATGCCTGATCTACGCTCATTTCCAGCTCTATAACATCTTTACGCGGCACCAGCAATAAAAAACCGGATGTCGGATTAGGTGTTGTGGGAACATACAAACTCACCAGCGGTTCACCATTTAATTTCTGAAAAATTTCTGCAGAAGTTTCTCCTGTTTGAAAGGCAATCGTCCAGACTCCCGCACGCGGATACTCTACTAAAAATACTTGCCTGAATGATTGTCCATTTGGCCGAAAAACAGTTTGTACAATTTGTTTAACGCTCGTGTAAATGGTGCGAACAATCGGAATTCGCGCAATCAATGCATCGCCTGCGGCAACCAGCTGTTTTCCCAATAAATTCGTCACGAGTATGCCGGTTGAGAGAATCACCAACAAAGTGATCACAACACCGATACCCGGAATATGAAAACCAATCAATGCATCAGGCTGATATTGCTTAGGCAGCAGTAACAATGTATAGCTTAAGATATCCACCAAAAATTTAATGGCAAGAATAGTAATCCAGACGGGCAGCCAGACCAATAATCCAGAAATAAAATAACGCCGCAACTGTGACATCATGATTTTCCTTCCTTTCCTGTACTTCCTGTTGTGGAATCCGATGGGGTCTCGCTTGAGTTTTTATTCTCCGTTTGTACGGGATTTTTGGCTTCAGGCTTACCCTTGTTACGAAAATCTGTTGCATACCAACCCGTGCCTTTGAGCTGAAAACCCGCGGCAGAAATCAGTTTTTGCAAGGATTCTTTGCTGCATTCCGGGCATTTTTTTAAAGGTCCTTCAGAAATTTTCTGCATCACTTCAAGCGTATGCCCGCACGCAGCACATTGATATTCATAAATTGGCATGATTTAAAAGAAACCTCTTTAAAAGACTATATACTCTCGCAGAGGTGTATTTTAGCAGAAATAAAGAGAAAGGCGAGAGATTAAGCATTTTCTTCGGGTTTTTTACTCACCCTCATCCGGCAAAAATCCATTCGTTTGCATCTTCCATAATTTCGCAAAATGTCCGCCTGAGCGCAGTAGTTCTTCTTGCGTTCCATCTTCCACAATTTTTCCCTTATGGAAAACCAGGATCCTATCCATATCCGCCAATGTCGAAAGTCGATGCGCAATCACAATCGTCGTACGATTTTGCATGACCGTATGCAAACTTTCCTGAATAAGTTTTTCTGTCACTGTGTCCAGTGAAGATGTCGCTTCATCCAAAATCAAAATCGGTGCATTTTTTAAAATTGCACGCGCAATCGCAATACGCTGACGCTGGCCTCCCGACAATTTTATCCCGCGCTCACCCACCAAAGACAGATAACCCTCATCCAGTTTTTCAATGAATTCCTGGCAATGCGCCAATCTCGCTGCATCCTTCACTTCTTCATCGTTCGCACTCAGTTTTCCATAACGAATATTTTCTATCAAACTGCGATGAAAAAGTGTCGGGTCTTGCGGAATCATTGCAATTTGCTCTCGCAATGAATCTTGCGATACTTTAGCAATATCCTGATCATCAATTAAAATGCGCCCCGACTGAATATCATAAAAACGCAAAATCAAATTCACAAAAGTTGATTTACCCGACCCTGAAAAACCAACCAGTCCAACTCGTTCGCCTGCTGCGAGCGTAATATTTAAATCATTAAAAACAGGGCGTTTTTTTTGATATTCAAATATAACATGCTCAAATTGAATTTTTCCTTTTGTTAATTTAAGCTGGGAAGCCTCTGGCACATCAAGCACATCGTGGCCTTTGGAAATTAATTTCAATGCATCATTGACCGTTCCCAATTCACGCGAAAAAACTGACATTTGAAAACTCACAAACCAAATCCATCCTAATAACCAAAACATTTGCATGCCGATTTGGGTAAAATCACCAATCGTAATGTATTGATGCGCCCAATAATACAGCAATAAAAACACCATACTGAAAATCAAAAATAAACCGCTGAATCCCAGCACCATACGATTGACTTCAATTAACCACATCGCTTTTTTAGCTTTTTTAATTTCGTCAATCTGATAATCTTGCAAATAACTTGTTTCGTATTGGCCGCGCGCAAATAAACGCATGCTTGAAACATTGCTAAAAATATCAATAATTTTTCCACTCAAAACCGAAACCGCATCAGAATGCTGTACCCATAAATCATTTCCGCGGCGCAAAAATAAAATAGTCAACCCTAAATGCATGCATAACCAGGTAAATAAAACAATGGCAAAAAAAGGCTTAATTAACCACATCATCACTAACACAATAAATGAACCTGTAAATGCAGTCACAAAATTGAAACAAATAATTTCCATAATGTTTTGACAACTGGAAGGAAGGTCCGCCATTTTTTTTGCGATGTTTCCAGCAAAATGGTTAGAAAAATATTCATGCGAATGAAATTTCACATAATTAAATACGCTTTTTCGGATATTCGCGCGAAACAGGGGAAAAGTATAAATTTGCATGATACCCTGAATACGCAAACAAAATTCTGTCACGATCCAGAATAAAATTAATAACCCTAAAACACCTGACACGGCTGAATAAATTTCACTGGGCTTCCCTTGAAAATGTTGGACTGTATTGACAATAAGCTTTAAAAAATAAGGAAACATAGCATCGTTGAAAGACCAGATGACAGCGATACCAATAATAACCAGAAAACTCCGCAATTGACGGCGAACAAAATGAAACATGAAAGGAAAAGCTGTTTGAGGTAAATTCATAGTGCACCTGGCAGGTTAAGTTTTGTTATATGACCAGATTTTTCGATAAGATATTATACGATAAATCTCTTGCATTACGCAATCTATTATGGCCTTATTGGTACACTTTATGGGAAAAATCAAAGGCGCTAACATTAATTTTTAATACCTCCTTCCCCTTTCCCCTTCCTCCACAAAAAGCGTG
>DATIJV010000157.1:0-4275 GCA_035478255.1 Gammaproteobacteria bacterium | reverse complement strand
TTAAATAACCTGAGTTATGGTTAAATAACTCATTTTTCCAAATGCGTATAAATCCCACCCCAATCTTCCGGCGGTGGATTTATCGCAAAATCCGCAAGACGTTTTAAATACAATTGATAAAGTTTCTCATCCGGTTTTTCTCGCGATAATTCTGTAAACAGCGCCTGAGCTTTTTCCCACTCTCGATTAAAATAATATTCCAGCGCGGAATGATACATATCAATTTCTTTTTTTAATTCAACAGGAAAATCTTTGACATAACCCATCGGTTCAAAAATTTCTACGCCGCGTGTTTTTCCTTTCACTTTAACTCGATCCAATTTACGAAATAAAAATAACGGTTGATTGGCTTCTGTGTTCTCTGTCACGATAATTTTAGATCCATAATATTTCGTCAAACTTTCCACTCGCGAAGCAAGATTCACCGCATCGCCCAATACGGTATAATTTCTTCTGAATTTTGAGCCCATATCTCCGACGTTCATCGAACCTGTATTGATACCAATTCCAATATCAATTTCAGCCCAGCCTTTTTTGGCAAAATCTATTTTGAGTTTTTCGACAGTTTGCTGCATGAGAAGCGCTGTTCTAATTGCATGCCGCGCATGATGTTTATCTTTCAGCGGCGCTCCCCAAAACGCCATGATCATATCACCAATATATTTATCAATCGTTCCTCGAAATTTAAAAATAATTTCTGTCATCGGTGTGAAAAATTCATTAAGCATTTCTTTTAATTGCGCGGCAGTTAAAGGCTCAGATAGAGCCGTAAAATTTCTAATATCCGCAAACAATACTGTTAATTCCCGATTTTCACCATGCAAACTAAACTCACTCGAACTTGTCAACATTTCATCGATATGTTTTTCTGGAACATACTGACCAAAAATTTCTTTCAATTTTTCCCGCTTGCGGCTCTCAAATAAATAACCATAAAACATATTAAGCAAAGCAAGCGTTATACAGAGTAAGATTGGAATAAAAACTGAAATAATTAAACCTGTTCTTTCCCATAATAAGGCATTGGCAGTCACCAGACTCGCTGGAATAAAAATAATAATAATACTTAAAGAGCGCGGGCCTAAATAAGGAAATAGAAAAATAAAAATGAGACCTAAAAATACAGTTTGAAATATTTCAGCGCCTAATGCCCAAGCTGGCTTATAAGAAAAGTTGTCTGTCAGAATGCCGTCTGCAATGGTCGCCTGAATTTCAACGCCAGGAAAAATATTTTGAATGGCTGTTGCTTTTAAATCACCTTCACCTGTTGCCGAAGTGCCAATAAAAATAATTTTCCCTTCCAGTGCACCCGCTGGAATTTTGTTATGAATAATGTCTGTTGCTGAATAATAGGGAAATAAAAAACTGTTTCCTCGAAAAGGCACAATCACGCTCGCATCTGAATTTGTAGGAATTTGATGATCGCCAATTTGTAAACCTTCAATTTCTAATTCACCATTATAATTTGCCGTGATTAATTTGATTTTTGATAATAAATATAAACGTACTGCCTCAATAGCGAGAGAAGGATATAAGTTATCCTGATAACGAATTAAAACCGGAGCATGACGAATAATTCCATCTTCATCAGGAAAAATATTAATAAAACCCGCACCTTTTGCAGCATTTTGCAAAATTGGAATATTTGCCAGATAACCTGGAGCGACAATAATTCCTAATTGTTTTTCATCAATCGTTTTTAATACAAATGCGGGCAGAGGTAATAATCCTTCTGTTTGGGTGGTCGGTAAAAAACTGATTCCTAATATTGAATCTGTGCTGGATATAATGGCTGAAAGCTTAGCATCATGATCGAAATTGGGAGAGATTTTTTTAAATAATGGATCAATATCAAATTGAAGATTTTCTTGCTTGAGTGCATGATAAATCTCTTCCGCAATATTGTTTTGTTTTTCTGGAAAAATAATATCAAATGCAATAACGACTGCCCCAGCCGCGCGAATATTTTCGACTAACTGAGCTATTTTAAGGCGCGGCCATGGCCAGCGCCCTTCGCTTTCCAAACTTCGATCATCAATATCAACGATTGCAACTGAAGTTTGCCATTTTTTCGGTTGAGTGAGCAAATTCGCACGCAATTGCATGTCATATGCAATATTTTCCAATCGATTAATCACATGTGCGACGACATGGATCGATGTCATTTGCAGCCAGATTGCGATGGCCAGTAGAATAAAACCTAAAATAAATGGGATGCGCTTATTCATGCACATACTCTTATTAAGTTTATGGTATATAAGTTCATTTTACGCTAATTCATTCTGGCCAAGGCTAAAAGGTTGCAGGTATAATGTCGGAAAATTGAAACTATGAGCGATAAGCAAAAAAGGATTACAAAAACATGGAAAATGCTAAAAAAATACTCTTAATCTGCTTGGGATTTTTTTTGTGTAATAGCATTTATGCAATAGAACCGTCAGACGTGAGCCAGGCAATTAAAAACGAGCTGCCTGGAAGTACGCAACCGGGAGTATTAAGTAATTATCTCTCCAATCAGGGATCTTCTCAGCCGCCTGCTGCATTGCCTGCTGTGCGTCCGCCAGCACAAGAGCCCAGTTCTTTGGGCCCTCAGGCTACGCAAATAAAATTTAAGTTGACCCAAGTTATTCTTTCAGGAAATCACATCTATTCTGAGCGGCAATTATCTGCTCTTTATAAAAATGAAATGAATAAAGAAATTTCTGTCGCTGAATTGCAAAACCTGGTCCAAGGTATCACGAACTATTATCGTAACAATGGATATATTTTATCGCGTGCTATTTTGCCTCCACAGCATGTGCAAAATGGTATCGTGCACATTCAAATTATTGAAGGTTATATCAGTCATGTGAGTGTCATTGGCACACCCAAAGGTGCGCGGCCTTTAGTGCAGGCTTACGGCGATAAGATTGCAGAATCCAGGCCTTTGCAAATAAAAGTCATGGAACATTATCTGCGTCTTGCTAATGAAATACCTGGCACGCAAGTTAAAGCCGTTTTAGAACCTTCTAAAACAGAAACGGGCGCTTCAGATTTGAATTTAGCGGTTGAGCAAAACACATTTGCCGGTTCATTTTCTTATGATAATTATGGCACGCGATATATCGGGCCCAATCAGGATACCTTGAGTGCATCACTCAACTCTATTTTCAGGCCCGGCGATATGACACGTGGAACGTATGCAACTACGACACGGCCGGAGCAATTAAAATTTTATGATGTCACTTATCAAACCCCGTTCGGTTCAAATGGCTTGACAGCGGATATTGGAAAAAATCATTCAAGCACTTTGCCTGGCATGAATCTTGCGGCCCTTGATATTAAAGGTCTTTCCAATACCTATTATGCAGCCTTGCAATATCCATTATTACGTACACGTTCAAAAAATCTTACCCTGGATGGCGGATTTGATTATCTGGATAGCGGCGTGACCTCATTTGGTTTTCGACTCTATAACGATCATATACGAAATATAAAATTTGGCGCAAACTATGATTTTTCCGATCGGTTTAACGGTTCAAATTTATTGGGACTTCATCTTGAACAAGGTTTAAATCTTTGGGGTGCATCCAATAATCAAAATTCTACGACAACATCGCGTTTTGGTGCAGACGGTATTTTTACAAAACTCGTGGGACAAGCGGCCAGAGTTCAACCGTTGTTTGGAAAATTTTCTGCATTTGTTTTATTGACCGGACAATATTCATTTAATCCATTGCTTGCTTCAGAACAGTTTGCATTTGGCGGCAGTCAATTAGGGCGCGGTTATGATCCAGCTGAAATTATTGGTGATAAAGGATATGGCGGTACAGTCGAATTACGGATGGACCAGGCACCAGGATGGAGATTTTTAAACTCATTCGAGCCTTATATTTTCTATGATGGCGGTGTTATCTATAATTTGAAAAATGTGACAGGTATTAAAAGCAAGCAAAGTATTACCTCAACCGGTTTTGGCTCACGTTTTATTTTCACAGCGAACTTTTCGGGTAATTTGATGATTGCGCAGCCGCTTACAAAGAGTGTTTCAGCAATGGAGTTAATTGGAAGAGGCAGAAATCCTCGCGGGTTCTTTAGTATAGTCGCGTCGGTTTAAAAGTAAACGTAAAGTGTTTGTGAACAGGTGTGACTTCGCATTGATGTAAGCATTTATTCGCCGTCATTGCGAGCCGTGCTTTTCGGCGAAGCAATCCTGGCTTTTAAAAACCTGGATTGCTTCGCTTCGCTCGCAATGAAGCCTGGATTGCTTCGCCGAAAAGCACGGCTCGCAATGAC
>DATIJV010000156.1:0-4330 GCA_035478255.1 Gammaproteobacteria bacterium | reverse complement strand
ACGTTTAGGTTAGCAAAAAAACGCAGGGCTAGCACCGCTAGCTCGAGTATTTTTTGCTAACCTAAACGTTCAAAGATAAATGCAAGATGAGATGCAACCTGTCAAAATTAAATGGAAACGGTACTAGTATGTTATAATTTTAGCAAATAAGGAGAATTAAAAATGCATTCCAATGAAATAACATGGGTCATTGTACTTAATTCAAATATTTGTCGAATTTTCAAATATAGTAAAAAAGATCACCAATTAGAGGCGGTAAAAGAATTAAATCACCCAGAAAATAAATTGCGGGATATTGATTTAACTTCTGATAGGCCAGGGCACTACAAATCAAGTAATTCAGCGCATGGTTCCTACTCTCAGCCGTCAGATCCAAAAGAAATTAAAATAAATAATTTTGTTAGAGAAGTTGCCAATATGCTTGATCGTGATAGGAATATTCAGGCGTATAACAAATTAATTATTATTGCAGCTGATCATATCAATGGGCTTCTGTATAAGCATATCAACAAGCATGTTCAAAAATTAATTTCCAAAAATATAGAAAAAGACTTAATCCATCAATCTAATCATGATTTACTCAATACTCTTTCAAATTTTTATTAATACTTTTGGTATACTGCCTTGCAACCCAGTTCCAAACAATGCATCGATTTATTCCTGGCCGGCCGTATCTTCACAATGGAGCATTATCAACGTTTGACAAACGTGCCATCATTAAATTCATCAAACGCTTGTCGTAATTCTGCATGAGTATTCATGACAATCGGGCCATACCATGCAACTGGTTCATTGAGCGGCTTGCCTGAAATAAGCAGAAAGCGCGCTGAATGTTTATCCGTCGTGACTGTTATATGTGTTCCCTGTTTTTTATATAAGATCAATGTTCCATCGTGACATGGACAGGGCGAACGCATATCAAAATAATTAATTCCACTCGCATCATGCGAAAAGGGTTTACGAAGATGATCAAAATAGGCTTCGCCATCAATAACATAAGCTAAAACAGTGTGATTGTCTTTAACAATATGCGTAAATGTTTTTCCAGCAGGAATTTCAATATCCATATATTCGGGGTCTGCTATAACATCTTGTACGGGCCCTTTAATTCCATTGATTTCTCCACAAATAATTCGCACGATGATGCCATCCGGCAATGAAATAACAGGAATTTCTTTCTTTTTAATTCCACGATAACGAGGATTCATCATTTTAGAATGACTTGGAAGATTGGCCCATAACTGGAATCCTAGCATTTGTCCTTTGCTATTTCCTTTTGGCATTTCTTGATGAATAATGCCACTCCCTGCCGTCATCCATTGCACATCGCCACTCGAAATATTGCCTTTATGGCCCATACTATCGCCATGCTCAACGTCACCTTCCAGCACATAGGTAATTGTTTCTATACCGCGATGAGGATGCCAGGGAAAGCCGGATTTATAATCTGCGGGATTTTCAGAACGAAAATCATCAAGTAATAAAAACGGATCTAACAACGGAACTTCGTGAAAACCAAAAGCCCGTTTAAGGTGAACGCCTGCGCCTTCAATTGTCGGTTCACTTTTCCAGATTTTATCAATAATTCGTTCCATACCATTCCTTAATGAATTAAAATGCCCAACAAAAACAGTCAAATTGACTTCCAAATAAAGACGAATGAGTTATATTATTTTTACAATATTCATTATGCATATGTCGTTGCATAATTAATTTATTTTTTCCATATGTTCCAAATTTTTTTATCGGCGACCAGTCAGGACTCACAGGAGGCAATGGCAAGTCGTAATCAGAAAATTCATCGCAGGCATGAACAATTTCACCGCCAAGAACTGTCATGACAGAATAAATATTTTTGATATCTTCATCTGATACGGTAAAAAAATCTTTTGATAAAACTGCAAAATCCGCAAACTGACCTTCAATAAAAGAACCTTTTTTATCTTCTTCATTTGAAAACCACGCGCTTCCTTTTGTATAAAGCTCAATAGCTTTTTCTCTTGCGAGAATATTATTCTCATCATAAAGAGTTGTGCCGCCAATGGATTTTCCAGTCGTGAGCCAATAGAGACACAACCAGGGATTGTAACTCGAGACTCTTGTTGCATCTGTTCCCATGCCAACAGGAACGCCAGTATCTAAAATTTTTTTGATGGGTGGTGTTACCAATGTTTTTTCTTTCCCATATCGGTCTATAAAATATTCACCCTGAAATGCCATGCGGTTTTGTATTGCGATTCCTCCACCTAATTTTTTTACCCGTTCAATAGATTGGTCCGATATAGTTTCTGCATGATCAAAAAACCAATTCAAATGATTAATGGGTATTTCAGAATTAATTTTTTCATAAATATTGAGTGCTCTGGAAATGGATTCATCATAAGTAGCATGCAATCTAAATGGCCATTTATTTTCAGCCAGTAATTTCACGACAGGTTCTAATTGTTTTTCCATGTTGCCTGCCAAATCAGGACGAGGTTGTAGAAAATCCTCGAAATCAGCAGCTGAAAATACTAACATTTCTCCAGCACCATTGTGATGATAATATTCATCACCTTGTTGATACTTTGTGGTTTTAGTCCATTTATCAAAATCTTCTAATTCATGACCGGGTCTTTGGGTAAATAAATTATAAGCAATTCTCACAGTGAGTTTATTTTTTTTATTAAGCTCATTTATTATCTCGTAATCTTCAGGATAATTTTGAAATCCACCACCGGCATCTACTACACTCGTAATTCCCAGTCGATTTAATTCACGCATAAAATGCAGTGTAGAATTCACTTGATCATCTTTTCTCAACTTTGGGCCTTGAGCTAATGCAGAATACAGTATGATAGCGTTGGGAGTTGCGATAAGCATTCCTGTTGGATTGCCTTCCTTGTCACGCTGAATAGATGTTCCTGGCATTTCTTTTGTATTTTTATCATAACCAATAGCGTGTAATGCTGCTCTATTGAGTAATGCTCTGTCATATAAATGCAAGACAAAAACAGGTGTTTCTTTCGAGACTGCATTTATTTCATCAAGGGATGGGAGACGTTTTTCTTTAAATTGGAATTCAGTCCAACCACCTATGACTCGCACCCATTGTGGCGGAGGTGTTCTTGCAGCTTGTTCTTTTAGCATTGACAAAGCATCGCTGAGACTTTGAACTCCATCCCATCGAAGTTCCATATTAAAATTTAATCCGCCGCGTATAAGATGAATATGAGAATCATTTAGACCTGGAATAATAATTTTTTTTTGAAGATCTATTAATTGAGTGTTTAGATTTTTTAATTTTAGAATTTCGGCGTCAGAACCAAATTTAAGAAATTTTTTATTTTTTATCGCGACCGCGGTTATTTTTTTATTAAATGTACCAGTGCCTTTGAATAAACCGTTAAAATAAATAATCTCAGCAGACATAAACACTCCTGGATTAACTTTATTTAGCAATTTTTCCTGTAGATTTTCCACGTCTTGCTTGTTTGTGTACCATGGTATAAGCATAATCAACACCCATACCATAAGCACCACAGTGATCTCTTACAATATCCATTACGCCATTATATGAAGACTTCGTCGCCCAATCGCGTTGCCATTCGAGTAATAATTGCAACCAGCTGACTGGAATAGCTCCTGCCTGTATCATTCGTTCCATCGCCACGCGATGAGCGGTTTCTGTTGTGCCGCCGCAAGCATCTTCCACGATATATACTTCATAATTTTCTTGCATGGCGCAGAGAGCTGGCATATTGATACAAACTTCCGTCCATAAACCGGCTAAAATTAATTTTTGTTTTTTTGTTGCAGCAATGGCTTTGCGTACACTTTCTGAATCCCAGGAATTCATACTGCTACGTTCAATAATATCCTGGTTGGGAAATACATCAAGAAGTTCTGGAAATACATATCCACTAAATCCTTCGGTTTCAACAGATGTGAGAATAGTAGGAACCTTAAATAACGATGCTGATTTTGCTAAACCAATCACATTATTTTTTAAAGTTTGTCTGTCGATATTGGCTACTCCAAATGCCATTTGTGGTTGGTAATCTATCATCAATAAAACTGAATTGTCGGGTTTAAGCAATTCCAATTTTTTAATGTTCACGGCTAAACTCCTGTGCTAGTAGCGCAATATATCTTATCATCAGGTTAGAATATTAGTGTGTATAAGATCAAACCGTTTCGCAATCCTCTAATTTATTATATTGCATTACCGCATGATTTTGACTAGGGCGTGTCGTCAATTAGTTTGTTTTGTTTAAAAAGTGGGGAATCGAGACAAAATCGTTGAAAATTTGAGGCGAATAGCACCGCTATTTAACGAAAATTTTCAACG
>DATIJV010000155.1:0-32745 GCA_035478255.1 Gammaproteobacteria bacterium | reverse complement strand
ATCTGCTATCGGAATGCAGTAAAAAAGAGATTTGTGTGGTTGATGGGTTTTTTGATGTCAGTTCCTGAAAAAACGCCCCATGAATTTATTATCGACAAAAGGATTTACTTAGGATGTTACAACTCATGAAGAAAAAATTTTTAGATTTGCATTTGTTATGGGCGGGAGCCGTGCTGGCTTTTATCATTCTTATTTTTTTTAGTAGTCTATTGCTATCGGATAAATTTTTTCTTGCAGATGGGCTTATTCCAGAATATTTTCACATAGATTGGTGGTCTACCTATATTTTTTCCGGCTTTCCCATGATCACCGACCCTATCTGGCATATTTTTTATCCTGTTAAATATTTAATTTACAAACTCTTAAAATTGGATTTTAACTATTATATTCTTTCCGGTTATTTTTTTATGGCATATTTCACGTATGCTTATGTGTATTTTTTAAATAAAAATATTGTTAGTGCATTAGTCAGCGGACTTTTATTTTGTTTCAGTGGATTTGCTATTTTCGAGATAGGTCATGCATCCGTCTTTATTCATACTATTTGCTGGCTTCCTTTGGTTTTACTATCATTTGAAAATTTAAAGATTAATTATTCAGCAACCTGGAGTTTGATTGGCATATTGGGCGTGGTGATGTCCATTGCGGGTGGTTTTCCACAATTATCGATTACAATGGCTGCTGTTTTTTTTACGTATAGCTTATTGCTCGTTTTGCAAAGTGACAACAAATTAAAAAAATTAATATTATATTATGGCATTTTGTTTTCGGGATATTTAATATCGTTACCGATACTTGTTCCCACGCTCTTGCAAAGTTATTCTACATCCAGAGATGCTCAGCTATGGGTGGTATTCGCCTCTTTTTTTGTTGAAATCAAACAACTTCTTTTGTTTGTTTTTCCTTACTTGATGGGTGGATATTATAGTTTTTATCCGGGTACTCCTCCTTTTGGTGATTGGGATACTGTGGGAAATCATGGTTATGTTGGATTTCTGACGTTAATATTAGCCGGTATCAGTATTTATAAAGTTCCTTCCTTTCTTAAATATAAAAATTGGTATTGGACTTTTCTCTGCTTCATGAGCGTATTGCTAGCTCTGGGCCCGCAAACAGGTTTTTTCTATGAATTTTTGTTTAAAGTTCCTATTATTAATAAGTTGAGAGCGCCGGAACGATATTTATTTATTTTCGCTTTTGGAATGAGTGTTCTTGCGGGTTTGGCAATCGATACGATTCAGAAGGGATTAATTAAATCACTTCGAGAAAAACGCGTCATCATTTTGACTGTTTTGATAGCCACTATGGCTTTATTGGTGACGACTTTTCATATTTATCCTGCTATCCAAAGTTTATATGCCAGCAAGATGCATGCAGAATTGCCTAGTTTATTATTTAATTGTGCTTTTTACATACCCTTAATTTGGATAGTCTTTTCTTTGAGTGCTTTTATATATTGGTTAAGAAAAACTGATTCATTATTTCGATTACTATTAACAGTTACCATTCTTTTGGCAGAGGTTTTTTTTACAGCTTATTTTTCATACTGGCATCCTCAGTTTGCATTTTGGAGTAAGAGTGAAATTCATAATCCCCCCTCTTATGTGAAGCAGTTAAAAACCGAACTGGATTCTACTCATCAACGTTATTTAACGATGCAGATGAATGCAGGATTAGGCAAGTATTTCACAGGCAATTTACCACTTTATTATAAATTGCCTAGTGCAGGTGGTTATACTTCTCTTGCCGTTTATGATTATCTTAATTTTTTATTAATTACGGATTATGGAATATACATGGGGGCTCCTGACCAATTTGAAAATAATCAAGCTATTAATATAACGGGCATAAAATATTTTCTGACAGAAGAGACTCCAGATAGTCATATTTGGTTTAAAAACTCCAAAAAATTTATTTTAAAAAATAAAATCGATAATTTGCTGGTTTATCAGAATTTGAATGCATTGCCTAGGGGGTGGTTTGTTTCAAAAGTTTCAAAAATGGATCGATTTGCAATGCTTCCAGTTATTCACAGCGGAAAATTTTCTGATGGGGCAAATTTTGATCCTGCTAAAATTGCGTTAGTTGAAAAAAATAGCTCTTTGGATCTTTATGATTTTCAAGAAGATAAAACAAGTCTTGTAAAAATAAAGAAACTAGAAGGTGGGAAAATTATTGTTAATACTGAAAGTAAAACCAACCAATTTTTGGTTCTGAGTGATATTTATTATCCGGGATGGTATGCATATCTTGATGGGAAAAAAGCAGATATTTATCGCGCGGATTATATTTATCGTGGAATTATTGTTCCTAAAGGGCATCATAAAATTAAATTTATTTTTAAGCCGTATTATGTATTGGTTAGTATTGGCGTTTCGATCTTCTGTGTTTTAAGCATTTTGATACTGATGTTATATCGGCGTTTTAAAAGATGATAAGTTCGCGTGAAAAAAATCCGCATAAAAATGGAACTGTAAATTTATTTTCTGCATTTTATCTTTCTGCTTTGATGGCGTCTTTTTTTGCGTTTATTTTTTATTGTATGCCTGATTTTTTTGTTCCACCAAAAAAATTTGTGAATGTCTATTCCTTGTTTTTAGCAAAATATATTCCTTACGTTGTTCCAAAAACAAATGAAAATTTCGCTTTTTTTCTTACGTTATTTTTCTTACCCTTCATTTCTTATGTGAGCATTTTAATAACACGATTTTTTATCAAAAAAATTACGCCATACCAGATTAAAATTGTAGAAATAAGTTTAATAATAACTACCGTTTTTATTTTGACATTTCTTTTTTATAATTCTGATTATTTTATTTATTTAACGTATAACATTTTTCATAATAAAATAATTATGTTTGCTCTCATGATTTTTGCAATCCTCACAGCTTTTACCTTTAATCGGTTCAATATATCATCACGTGTTGCAAAATATTTTTCATATCTATTAATTATATTAAGTATTGCTTTCATCATTTTTCAAACCGTTTCTTTTCGTATTGTCAATGTGAATCATACAGAGCCATTCATTTCTTGGGGCGTAGATTTTTGTGCTGTTTTTTATAGCGTCACACAAGTATTTGCAGGCAAAACTATTTTAAGCGATTTGACAGCCCAGTATGGAATGTACGCCGAAATTTTAAAGCCAATTTTTAAATTAATTGGATTGAGTGTTTATAAATTCACTTTAGTGATGGGTATTTTACAAATGCTTGCGCTTGCTTGCATTCTGTTTGTTCAATGGAAATTGCAATGGAGTAAGCGAATCTTTTTTCTATACCTTATTAATTTATGCCTTTGTACGGGATATGTTTGGTATTTTATTATGGGGCAGTGGGATCCTTATTATCAATATTACCCCGTACGATTTTTCTTTCCCGCAGTAGCTATTTTGCTGCAGTACCAATATATAAAAAATCTCAGCGCCAAATTTATTCCCATAATAGGTGTTTGGAGCGCACTTTCACTCATTTGGAACATAGAATCTGGCATTGCTGTTTTAGGAGCATTTTTTTGTTATATAATTTCTTATTTATTATTTCCCACAAATTTAATAAATAGAAAAAAAGCTGCAATACATCTAGGTTGTTTTCTTGGCACTGTCTCAGGCTTTCTTTTTATTTTTGTCATTTATTTAAAAGCTAAATCCAATTATACAGTTGATGCATTAGAATATTTTAAATACGCACACCTGTTTTATTAGTCAGGATTTATGATGATTCCGTTACCCATGAAGCCAGACCCGTGGCAAGCTGTTTGTGGAATTTATTTATTTGGAATTATTGCTGCTTTATATTCTTGGAAAACAGGACGGCGAAATCTGTATTGGGACATGATATTTTTTGTGAGCATTCTTGGATTCGGTTTGTTTATTTATTATCAGGGCCGTGCTTTTTTTACCACTCTCATTTTAGCATCATGGCCTGCTATTTTTATTTTATTTTTACTTTGTGGTTTATTGTTTAGATTAGTAAAAATTAAGGTGTTACCAAAATATTATATTTTATTGAGCACGGTTATATTGTTTTTTTCTTTTGCGACGGCTGTTGAGTTTATGGCGGGTGTGCCTGTGCTGTATCATTCCACAATAACTAACTTTCGTATTAACACGCACACTCTCGATACAGCGTTAAATAGAAATATCGAGTTTATTAAAAAAAATGCACCTGCAAAAAATATATTAATTTTAGCGCCTAATCATGCTGTTTATTATGGAGAACTAGGCTGGAGTTCTCCTATAAAAGGGCCAGGGATGAATGAGATAATTTTAAAATCTGATTTGGAAGATTTTAAATCCCAAGTACTTAAACAGAAATATTTTTTCTATCAGCCGACTAATGTTATTTGGTTTACTCAAGATCTAGGGAATGTGCTTGATCAATTTTATGTTGTCAAAAAAAGCAAAGATAATATGTTTCTTTATTTTAAAAAATAACGCTAAGAGCCATAGATAGAATACTGTGCGTTAAATTGAACCAAATTTAATTTATCACTGGATAGATAGTTTTGTATGTCTTTTTCTGGCAATCCTAAAATATGGGAAAAATCAAAAACATAAGCCGGCAATCTGATTTTTTCTTCGAAGTGCGCAAGGTGATAAGGAGAAAATAACAAATAATCCCCAGGCTTAAGTTGATCAACCAGCAAATATCCAGAAGAAACGGTACCGAAATAAACGAAACGTGAAGAGTCTATATCAAGATATTTAACATCTTTTTGTAATTGGACTAATAATTGATTAAAAGGATTTTCTATATAGAGTCCATAAAAAGGACCTGTTAGTGGAAATTTTTTTGCTTCATGATATAAGTTGAATCCGAGTACGCTCGTGCCATAAATATAATCTATCTGGCAAAATCCGAATATCAAACTTCCTAAAATTAATAAACTGCGAGAAAAGAGATAATTTTTTTTAAGATTGGAAGTGTATTTTTCTATCGCTAAGAAAGCAAAAATATACCCCAGAATACAAGCCGGGAAAAAACCTAAATTAAAATTAAGCGCAAGATTATAACTGGTGCTGCTGGTTAATAATCCTGCCATCAATGCAGGTAACCCAATAAAGAAAAATAATTTTTTTGACGTGTCATCATTTCTTAAAAAAAGTAAAAACAAAAACAACCCGGCTATTCCTGCGCAATTTAAAATATAAAATATTTCAGTATAGGAGATGTAATTCGTTTTGATGAAAACAAAAGGCAAGAGAAAAACAGAATAAATTGCTATTGATAACAAAAACGGTTTTTTTCTAAAAAAATAACCCATACAAAGAATCGATACTGCAGTGAGTAAATATGAGGTATAAATTGACTTTAATGAGTGAGAAATCGCTCTGAATTTATTGAAAAATCCTTTTTCGGAAGAAAGCATGAATAATCGTTTGGAAAATGCCAGAGTATTAGATAAATCCTCTATTGAAACGTGATATTGAAGAAAAATTAATGCCGCAGCAAGAGCTAATACAATTGAACCTACAATGATATGTGAAATCCACATACGGTTTGCATTTTTATCTCGCGAGGAATACAAGAGATAAAACGGAAGGAGGAAAAAAAGAAACGTTGGATAGGTGGCACATAACAGCGCATTGCAAATGGAAAATATAATCAGTTGATATGTTTTGGGCGTAAAAAATTGAAAGCTAAAAAACTGAAATAGAACAGAGGTCCAAAGCAGTACGCTTAAAGTATCGTAGTGAAAATTATTGATACCAAATGGATGATAGATAATCATTGCCGCTGACATGAAAAATGCCAAGAGGAACGGTAATGACTGTTTTATTAAAGTGAATGTATAAACTGCAATACCTAAAGTAAAAATTATATAAGCATGACGCAAAAATAAAATCAGCTCATTTTTTCCATGATGTATCCATAAGCTGAGTTTAACAATGGGGGCCAACAAAAGCCCAATTGGAATGTAGGGCGAAAAATCATCAATAAATGGGCGTTGTCCTTGAATAAATCGGAGCGCAGTCGCAATGGGAAAACTTTCATCGGTTAAAGGCGCACCGAAATAACTGATCCAGGTGACAATTGTTAAAAAAAACAGGCTTATCAGAATGGCAATGAAAAAATCACGGGTGCGTGCATGCTCTGGGAGGATAAGCTCACCTTTGGCCAAGTTTTTGTAAAAAATATTCATATATATCGTTTACTCATTTTTTTACCTCCTTCCCCTTTCCCCTTCCTCCAGCGGAAAAGCACCGCTAGAGGAAGGGGGACGCTCTAATCAAGCACATCGGTTCCTCTTTCTCTAGCTGAAAAGCACCGCTAGAGGAAGGGGGACGATCTAATTAAGCGCATCTGTATCGAAGAGTCCCCCTTCCTCCAAGTGCTTTTCTTGGAGGAAGGGGATAGGGGAAGGAGGTATAAAAAAATTACTCTTCATTTGTGCTTGTATTACGTGCATTCCATCTCGCTAGGCTTCGCAAAGGGTTCCATTTCCGTGATCGGTTTGCCAAACGCAATTTTCGGATAAACATTCATGTGCGGGCTGACCATCACTTGTAATAAAGCAGGGGAGGCTGGGTCTTCATGTAACCATGCAACACCCGCGTCAATTTCATCAGGTTCAGAAATAGTATGCGTAGCCAAGCCATACGCTTTTGCAATCGCAGCAAAATCCGGTGCGCTATAACCCCAATAGGTCGATTGATATCGCCCATTAAAATAACTGTCTTGAAATTGTCGAATCATGCCGAGCGCGTTATTATTGATGATCACTATTTTGATCGGTAAACGATTGCGAATGATAGTTTGTAATTCTTGAATATTCATTTGAAACGCGCCATCTCCCGCAATCACCACAACCGGTTTTTTTTGTGCGGCTAACGAATAACCTATCGCTGCAGGCAAAGCAAATCCCATGGCACCCATCCCGCCGGTCGTAATAAAAGATTGCCCTCGATAAAGCTCTAACGATTGTGCAGCCCACATTTGATGATTGCCTACATCCGCGACAAATGCTGCGTATTGCGGCGTGTTGCTTGATAAAGCATGAACAAACTGGTTAGGATTAATCCCGGAAAAATCTTTTAATTCTTTTGTGTCCGGCCACTGAATTTGCAGCGAACGAATTTCTGCCAGCCATTCTTTTTTATCTCCCGCATTTTTATTTTGAAAATAGCTGAGCGCTTCTCGAATAAAATACTCAGCATCCGATACAATAGGAATACAATTTTTAATGCGATTATTGATTTCGCCGGTATCACAATCGATATGAAAAATTGTTTTATTGCGCGCAAAGCCTTCTGCATCAGCTCCCGTTTGTCTGATATCCAAACGACTGCCTATGACGATTAACAAATCGCAAGTTCCCAAAGCCATATTGGCCCAGCGGTTCCCGTAACTGCCGATCATGCCAATGCGTAAAGGATGCTTAAAAGGAAGTAAATCTAATCCTAGCAACGATGTCACCACGGGTATTTGAAGAAGATCAACTAATTGCAAAAATTTTTCTGTCGCATTGGAGCAGGAAACTCCCTGGCCCGCTAAAATCAGTGGTTTTTTTGCTTTTTTAAGCGCTTCAAATATGTGATCCAATGAATCATCAAGCACAAGAGGGGCTTGGGTCTTGCTAGGATGAAGATACTGAACGTCTTCCACATCGATAATGGCGCGTTGAATGTCCATCGGAATATCAATTAATACGGGGCCCGGACGATCACTGATCGCGAGTGTATAAAGCTCTTGCATTGCTGTTTCGAGTTGGTCGGGACTTTGGACTTGATAACTTTTTTTCGTGATCGGTTTTGCCATGGAAACAATATCCGTTTCTTGAAAACCTAATTGTCGTATGGGGCGATCTTTTTTACATTCGTAAGTGTTTACTTGTCCCGTGATAAACAATGCAGGAGAAGAATCAAAATAACAACTGCCTACTCCAGTTAACAAATTTGTCGCGCCCGGGCCACTGGTTGCCAGTGCAACACCAGGACGTTTGGTATGTCGCCCATACGCATCTGCCGCAAAAGCTGCAGATTGTTCGTGATGGACGCTAATAATGTTCATATTGCCTAATTGATAAATCGAGTCGAGCATATGGGTAATCATGCCGCCTGCTACTTCAAAAACATGGCTCGTTTGCTGAACACGTAAAAAAGTAGCTATATAATCACTCGCTTTCATCTTCGGCATCAGAGATTTATCCTTTCTTCTTCGACGACGAGCGGTCTTTTCATAATGCGGGTGTTAATAGACAAAACATATTCTCCTAAAATACCCATAAAAAATAATTGTATGGAAGAAAAGAAGAATAACCCAATCAAGAGTGGCGCCATGCCCATCGTAAAACTGGACCAGAAAAAAATCTTTAAGGTGAGAAATATAATCGATGCAATAAAGCTGCAAAATGCGAGGAAAAACCCTGTGATTGTTACTATCCGAATGGGGAATTTTGAATAACTTGTTAGTGCCAGCATGATCCAGTCATACAAAACGTATAAATTCGCTTTGGATTTTCCTTGCAAGCGTTCTTGTTGGCGATAGGGAATTTCTGCAATTTTATAACCGAGTTCAGACACCATGCCGCGCAAATAAGGGTAAGGATCATCCAGATTTTTAAATAAAGAAATCACTGCTTTATCGTATAAACCAAATCCGTGAAAATTTTTGATAAATTTCACTTCAGCAATTTTGGAGGCGACGCGATACATTAATTTTCGCATATAAAAACGGTATTTGGATTCATCGCTTTGTACTTTCACGCCCGCGACAATTTTAAATCCCTGTTCCCATTTTTCCAGAAAGTCTGCAATGAGCGCGGGCGGTTCTTGTAAATCTGCTGCAATACACACAACTGCATCACCCCGTGCTTGCAACAAGCCATAATAAGGCGAACGAACTGGCCCAAAATTTCTGGCGTTCATAATCACTTTGACATTATGATCTTCCAGCGCAAGCTCACGCAAATGAGTAACCGTCGCATCGGTTGAAGCATTGTCAATAAAAATGTGTTCATATTCATACTGAGGCAAAGCTTGAAAAACAGCTTTGACTTCTTCATAAATTTTTCTTACATTTTTTTCTTCGTTATAACAAGGTGTGACAATGCTAATTTTTTTCATGTTTAATCCTGTAATTCGACTTGTTTCCCGACAGTAGATTTAACCAAGATTTCCTTTAACGATTTACAAATGTAATCCACATCGCGTTTTTTTAAACAAACGCCGCTCGGCAAATTAATCGCCTGATTGCCAATGTAAGTTGCGTTGGGCTGGGCTGCTTGAGCGCGCGGCCAGTGTGGATATTGGCTGATTGCGGGGAAAACAGGACGTGTGTCGACGTTATACGTTTTGAGTGCAGCACGTAGTTCATCTCGTGATAATTTGCATTGTTCGCTAACGAGAATGCTGGCCATCCAATAAATACTATACGCATGCGGTGTTTCGTAATTTAGGCGAATATCTTTCACGCCTTGTAAATTGTCTGCATACCAGTGAAAAATACGACGCTTGGCTTCGATTAATTCCAGAATGCGTTCCATTTGCCCAAGACCAATCGCTGCCTGAATATTTGCCATTTTGTATTTCAAACCATTTTGTTTAATCCAGAATGTATTGGGTTCGCGTCCTTGATCCCAGATTGCATAAGCTTTGTAATAAAGTTCTTCATTATTTGTAATCAACACACCGCCTTCACCGCTCACAGCCAACTTTGCACCCTGAAAACTGAATGCCGCAAAATCACCGAACGTTCCGACTTTTTGGTTTTTCCATTCAGCGCCAATAGAAGGTGCTGCATCTTCGATAATGTATAAACCATGCGCGCGTGCAATCTTGACGATTTCATCGATCGGTGCAGGATGGCCATATAAATGAACTGGAATGACTGCTTTGGTGCGGGGTGTAATTAAAGATTTAAAAGAGGCAGGATCCATACACCAGCTATCTCGATCGACATCGGCAAAAACAGGCGTCGCGCCTACGTAAACGACTGCATTTGCAGTCGCGACCCAGGTAATATCAGGAACAATGACTTCATCGCCAGGGCCAATTCCTAAGGCTGCCAAAGCAATATGTAAAGCACCGGTGCAGCTTGATGTGCTTAACGCATATTTTACGTTTAAATATTCACAAAAAGATTCTTCGAATTTTTTAATATATTTGTTCCACTGACTGTTCCAGCCATAACGTGCTGCATCATTCGCATAACTGATTTCACGCGCTGAAATAGAAGGGCCTGCTGTTGAAATCAAACTTTCTGCTTTGAGTAAAGGCATTGTCACATATCGCATTCTCAAGAAATGTTTGTCAACTTGATTGTCTTTTGATTCGCGATAAAAAATAGCTTCACCTTCAATGTGTTTTTTGAGGGGAATAAGCGTATCTTCCACGAAACCTAATTTTTTATAAAATGCGACAGCATGCAAATTGTCGTTAAAAACGCGTAAAATAATGCGTTCAGGTGCAATAAATTCTTCTGCCCACTCAATGAGTTTTTTCATGGCGAGGCTCATAATGCCAGGATCCTGATCATGTACGCCGCGCAGGACATTGTCTATTTCCAATTCGGCCTGATCATTTAAACCATTGGCAAAACCTAAATGGCCGAGTGCCTGTCCATGAGCATTCACAACCAAAAATAAAATGCGATCTTCCACATCGAGCAAGTTTTTCTGTAGCCAGGTTGCAGTACCTTCCAATGTCACAGGGAATTGCGAAGGAAAGGATGTCGTATGCATTTTGCGCCATGCAGCGAGTTTTTCAATCAGCTCTGCATCATCCACATGCAACGCAGAGATCGGCAACAGATAACCGGCTTGATTCTCCAGAGGAATCGATTTGGTGTATAAATCATCTAAGCGTGTTGTCGATTTTAAGAAAGAATAATAATTCTTGATGGAATGTTTATAAGTTTCGATAGAATTTTTCATGTGTTCGCTCCTCTTTTCTTTAAACCGTAGCAGTCACAATTTCGCAAAATGCCTGGAATGTATTATGAATATGCGAAATCATTTTTTCATTTAAGCCATGATGACAAGCCATCAAAATGCCGCCGCGCATGACTTGGTCCGCATTGGGATAACCTTGCGGTGATTTTTGACATTTGATATTTTTAAATCCGGGTTGACGTAAAATATTTCCCGTAAAAATAGTACGCGTTTGAATGCGGTTTTTTTCAAAGAAAATTTGCATTTCTTTTCGCGTAAAGGGCGCAGTATTTTTGATAATTAAGGGAAAGGCCAGCCAGCCTGTCACGGAAGACGCGAGTTGTTTCGGTAAAATAAACCATTCTTGATATTTTTTAAAAAAATCATAATGGATTTTGAATGTTTCTTCACGCAGGCGCACATTGTTTTGTAATTTGGAAAGTTGTACCAAGCCAAATGCAGCGCCCATTTCAGATGGTTCGAGGTTGTATCCCAGCGCTTCAAATAAAAATTTGGCATCGTATTCTATGCCATCTACATCGACATTGAATCGATTTTCAATCGCTTCAGATTCGACGAAAAGAGAAGAACTTCTGCCCCAGCTTCGCAAGAGTTTCGCGCGGCTTGCCAATCTTTCTTCATTGACGCAAAGCATGCCGCCATTTCCCGCGCAATTAATAACATGTGATCCATAAAAACTGGTGGTGCTAATGTCACTGTATTTTCCGCTGGATAAGCCTTCAATCGTCGCGCCGAGTGTGTCTGCAGAATCTTCAATGATGAGTAAATTATATTTGTCAGCCAGCGCACGTAATTTTTTCCAGTCAGGTAAATTGCCTAACAAATTTGGAATCATCATGGCTTTGGTGTTTGGGGTGATAAGGCTTTCAACCTGAGCTGCGTCAATATTAAATGTATCGGGTTCCACATCAACAAAAACAGGGATTAAACCATTTTTTACTAACGGCGCGACAGTTGTTGCAAACGTTAAAACGGGCGTGATGACTTCAGAACCTGCCGGTAATTGCAGAATTTCGATCGCCAAATAGTTGGCAGAAGAGCCAGAATTTACCATAATTCCGTGTTTTTTATTAAATAAAGCGGCTACTTTATCTTCCATTTCACGAACATGTTTTCCCATTTGTGTGGAAGTTCGTAAAACAGAAACGACGGCTTCAATTTCTTCTTCGCCATGAACGGTTTGACCATAGGGGACGGCTATTTGTTGTGTCATATTTTTTTCCTGCTAACTGTTGGTGTAATGATAAATTTGAGAGAGCGTTTTTTCATACATATCGTGACCCGCATGATAGGAACGATACCAATCCAGGGTGATTTCCAATGCTTTTTCTAAATTCCATCGCGGATGCCAGCGTAATTCTTTTTTCGCTTTTGCGCTTTCTAGTTTTAATAAAGAAGCTTCATGTGGGTTAGTATTTGGGTCCTGGTGCCAGGAAAGTTTCTCATCCCATAATTTTAATAAGTAATTGACGACCCAGCCGACGGGGCGAACATCTTGTTCGTTGGGACCAAAATTCCAGGCTTCTGCATACTGATGAGGATCAGAAAAAAGTTTTTCTGCCAATTGCAAATAACCCAAGAGAGGTTCAAGAACATGCTGCCAGGGACGAAGGGCTTGTGGATAACGGAGTGTAATAGGGGAGTTTTTGAAAATGCCGCGCATGACATCCGGTATCAAGCGGTCTTCTGCCCAATCGCCGCCGCCAATGACATTTCCGGCGCGAACAGAAGCGATACCGCAAGCAAATTGTTGTGAGGCAGATTGACAATAGGAGTTACGAAATGCTGAGGTGACCAATTCGGCGCAAGCTTTACTGTTGCTGTATGGATCATGCCCGCCCAGACGGTCTTCTTCGCGATATCCCCAATGCCATTCTTTATTTTCATAACATTTATCAGACGTGATATTTACGAATGCTTTGCAAAACCCGGTTTGGCGAGCAGCTTCTAATACGTTGACTGTGCCCATGACGTTAGTGGCATAGGTTTCGATGGGATTATGGTAGGAATAACGCACAATAGGCTGTGCTGCCATATGGAAAATAATATCCGGCTGACAATCAAGCATAGCTTGTTTGACGGCTGAAAAATCGCGTATATCACCCGTTATGCTGGTTAATTTATTTTCTATATTAGCGAGAGAAAATAGACTAGGTTCTGTCGGAGGAGGCAAAGCAAATCCTGTCACTTTAGCGTTTAAGCTATGCAGCCAGAGCGACAGCCATCCGCCTTTAAAACCTGTGTGTCCCGTAATAAAAACTTTTTTATCTTGCCAAAATGTTGTATTCATCACCAGATCTTCCATGGCGCCTGTTTGCTCTCCCATAATTGCTCAAGATAATTTTTATCTCTTAAGGTATCCATCGCATACCAAAAATCTTCATGTTGGAAGGCTGAAACTTGATGATCTTGTGTTAAGCGCTCGAGTGGATCTCTTTCCCAAATGGTCGCGTCATTTTCGATATAATTAATGACTTTTGGCGATAAAACAAAGAATCCGCCATTAGCCCAACCATTACCGCCATAGGGTTTTTCCTGGAAATTCGTTATTTTTTCGCCTTCAATATCAATTGCACCGAATCTTGCTGGAGGTTTGATGGCAGTGAGGGTCGCCAGACGATTTTGGGATTTATGGAAATTGATTAATTCTGTAATGTTGACATTTGAAAGCCCATCTCCATAAGTAAAACAAAAATCTTCCTCTCCCAAGTGATGCGCAATTCGCTTCAATCGTCCACCAGTCATTGAATTTTCACCGGTATCAACCAATGTGACGCGCCAGGGTTCGGAATAACTTTGGTGGATTTCCGTGGTATTTTTTTGAATGTCGATTGTAACATCTGACATATGGTGAAAATAATTAACAAAATATTCTTTGATTAAGTACCCTTTATAACCTAAACAGATAATGAAATCGTTTATATTATGAGCTGAATAAATTTTCATGATATGCCACAAAATAGGCTTGCCGCCTATTTCAATCATGGGTTTGGGGCGGTATAAGGTTTCCTCGCTGATGCGCGTTCCCATGCCTCCTGCTAAGATCACTGCTTTCATATGTTAACCTTAATTGATAATAGTCTGTTAAATGGAGCATATAATAACGCAGAACGGGGCAAGGACTAAAGGCTTTTTTGCTTATCCAAAAATAAAATGTTTATTACAAAAAAAACTGATCAGGGCAACGAGCAGCATGGCGATAATGCCGTTTAAATATATATTGTGGAAAATGAGATTTAAGCCATAAAGCAATGAAATATTGATAAAATACAGGACTCCATATAACACGATAAAACGCAGTAATAATTGATTTTTTCCATTATTAAAAACCAGCACGCCCAGCGATTTAAAATTAAAAAGAATACCGAGACAGGTGGCAGCGAGTAATGCATAAGGGTATTTAAGTCCTGCCCAGATGAGTCCGGCAAATAGCAAATAGCCAAAGAGAGTATTTAAAGCTCCCACAAAAAGAAATTTGACAGGCTGGCTAAAAAACCATCTTTGAAGTTTTGGCATTATGCTCTTACCAATAAAAAAACCCCTGTTAAAATAAAGGCGATTGCAATCATTTGTTGCGAACCAAATGATTCATTCCAGAGGAAATGTGCTATCAATGCTACAGCGACATAACTCAAAGAAACACTCGGAAATGCTACTGAAACAGGGATTTTTTTTAAAGCAAAAATATAAAATAAAGCTGAGGCGAAATAACAGCCCAGTCCTAAAATCACAAAAGGCTGGAACAATGGCAGGCCGGATGAGCCAGCTACATTCAATGTTCCGGTTTTAAGCGCAATCTGGCCGCCAACTCCAATTAAAATAGCTGTAAACAAACAGAGATAATAGATTATCATGACAGTTCCGATCATTCTAAAATGATAAGCATTTTACCATAGGCGGGATAAGATTATGAAAGGAATTATTTTAGCGGGCGGTATGGGAACACGATTATATCCCCTGACTAAGCACATCAATAAACATCTTTTGCCGGTTTATAATAAGCCAATGATTTATTATCCCTTATCGATTTTAATGTTAGCTGGGATAAAAAAAATTCTGCTTATTATTACTCAAAAAGACTTGTCAGCTTATCAAGACTTGCTGGGTGATGGTTCGCATTTAGGGATTCATATTGAATATGCTGCACAGCCCAGACCCGAAGGTTTGGCCCAGGCGTTTATTATCGGTGAATCGTTTATTGGTCAGGATGAAGTGTGTCTTATTTTGGGGGATAATATTTTTTATGGAACAGAATTTCCTTTGCTTCTGGAAAATGCGAGAAAAAAACTTTCGGGTGCTCTGGCATTTGCCTACTATGTACAAGATCCAGAACGTTATGGCGTGGTAGATTTTGATGAGAAGGGCAGGGTAAAGAATTTGATCGAAAAACCCGAAAAACCTCTTTCCAATTATGCAATCACAGGCTTGTATTTTTATGATAATCAGGTAGTTGAATTTGCAAAAACGTTGAAACCATCATCGCGAGGCGAGCTTGAAATTACTGATCTCAATCGGATTTATCTAGAAAAAAATCAACTAAGTGTGCAAATAATGGGTCGGGGCTATGCCTGGCTTGATACAGGAACGTGTCGTTCTTTACTGGAAGCATCACAATTTGTTTCAATATTGGAAGAACGGCAAGGATTACGTATTGCCTGTCCTGAAGAAATTGCCTGGCATCGAGGATACATTTCCACTCAAGCTTTGAAAAAATTAGCAGAGCCTTTAGTCAATAGCAGTTATGGGCAGTATTTGTTGAAACTGGCAAAAGCAGCTGAATCCAGACAGGAAAAATTGGCACAAAAAGATGAAAACACTTTTTACACCTGAAAACATATTGGTGACAGGCGGTTCCGGGTTTATCGGCTGCAATTATATCCGTTATTTTTTAATGAAATATCCTGAGATTCGTATCATCAATCTGGATAAATTAACGTATGCCGGATCAGGAAAAAATGTAGCGGATGTTCAAAATAATTCGCATTATATTTTTATTCAAGGCGATATTTGTAATCGCGCATTGCTGGATAAATTATTACGAGAATATAGAGTTGATACCATTGTGCATTTTGCGGCAGAAACTCATGTGGATCGCTCAATTGTGGATCCAGAAGTATTTATACAAACTAATATTGTTGGAACATTTACTTTACTGGAGGCCGCAAAAGATTATTGGCGGGATGAAAAAAAAATATCATCTCGAGATTGTCGATTTCATCATATTTCAACGGATGAAGTATATGGCGCTTTAAAAAAACATGACACACCCTTTACTGAGCAGTCACCGTATCAACCAAATTCGCCTTATTCTGCTTCAAAAGCAAGCGCGGATCATCTGGTGCGAGCTTATTTTCATACGTACCAATTGCCTGTAATAACGACAAATTGTTCAAATAATTATGGCCCCTATCAGCATAAGGAAAAATTTATTCCAACGATTATTGATGCTTGTTTAAAACAAAAGCCTATTCCAATTTACAATGATGGCAGCAATATTCGTGACTGGTTGTATGTGGAAGATCATTGTGAAGCGTTGGATATTGTTTTGCGTAACGGGAAATTAGGTGAGACGTATAATATCGGCAGTGAGAATGAATGTTCGAATCTTGATATTGCGAAACATATTACTTCTCTTGTGGATCAGTATTTTCCCGAAAATGCGCCACATTTTCGTCTTATTCAATTTGTAAAAGATAGGCCTGGGCATGACTGGCGTTATGCAATTGACGCTGCGCGTTTGTATAAAATGCTGAAATGGCGGCCGAAATATCATTTTGCAGATGGTATTGAAATTACACTCCGCTGGTATTTGCAGCTGTGGACTTTAGAAAAAGATTTAACCCGGACTTAACTATGAGAGTAAGCTTATAAAAAGGTTATGAGAAGCTTAATTTTTAAGACGTAACACGCTAAAATGGTAAGTATTCGGTGAGAGTTATAATTTTTTAATAGCCACCTAAAATGAATCACTTATCATCTCAAGAGTTTATATGTTGCCACGCGGTTTACTAAAAGAATACTCACAATACCTCGCCATTTTGCTACGCATCATGGACGTCGCTGCTGTCATGATTGGCGGGCTGCTCGCTTATTATTGCAAATTTGATTCCTGGGACCTGACATCTCAATACCAGGCAGCGCTCTGGGCTGCGGCTTTATTGACTCTCTTTGTTTTTTCCTTTTTTCATATTTATGATTCTATTCGTGCCTTAAGTTTCTGGCAGCATTTGCGCAGCTTGATTCAAGCAGTTTTTGTGCTCTTTTTTATGCTGGCGGGCCTCGCATTTTTAACGAAAACCGGAGAAAGCTATTCGCGCTCCTGGTTTTTATTGCTGGGCGGTTTTTCATTTGTTTTATTGATTTTATTTCGCTGCATTATGCTAATCGCGTTGCGGTTGATGCGGTCTCACGGCTGGAATGAGCGCCGCGTTATTATTATCGGTGCGGGAGAATTAGGAAAAAAACTGCTTGAAACTGTTCAACAAAAATTATGGACAGGTTTTCATGTCGTGACAATTTTTGATGATAACGCTGCACAGAATATTTCTCGCGTTTACGGTGTTCCTGTCATTAAAACACCCGAAAATATCAGCGTGTATTTAAATACAGCGGGCCAGGAAGTTGATGAAATCTGGCTTGCTTTGCCTCTTTGTGCGGAAAAACGCGTCAAGGAAATTTTGCATGAATTACGCAATGATATGATGACAACGCGTTTTGTGCTGGATATTTTCGGAATGGATTTGTTAAATCATTCACTCACGAATTTAGCGGGTTTTCCAGTTTTAAATATTCGTTCGACACCGATGGTTGGAGTGAATCGAATGGTGAAGGCGATGGAAGATCGTATACTCGCAGGATGTATTTTGTTAGTGATTAGTCCCTTGTTGCTGATCATCGCGTTTGCAGTGAAATGGAGTTCGCCAGGGCCCGTTTTTTATCGGCAAAAACGAGTTGGCTGGAATGGAAAAGAATTTGAAATGTTAAAATTTCGCTCGATGCCGATCAACGCTGAAAAAACTTCAGGGCCTGTTTGGGCGACGCAAAATGAAAATCGTGCGACACGTGTCGGCGCTTTTTTAAGAAAAACCAGTCTCGATGAATTACCGCAATTTATTAATGTTCTTCTGGGTGATATGTCAATTGTGGGTCCCCGCCCCGAACGACAATATTTTGTTGAACAATTTAAAGATGAAATTCCGCGTTATATGCAAAAACATTTAGTCAAAGCAGGAATTACAGGTTGGGCGCAAGTGAATGGCTGGCGCGGCAATACCAGTCTTGAAAAACGCATCGAATATGATTTGTATTATATTGAAAATTGGTCGCTTACATTTGACTTGAAAATTATTTTTTTAACGATATTTCGTGGTTTTGTGAATAAAAATGCTTATTAAAACTGGTTCTCGTTGTAAAATATACCTGTATATTTCCATAGCAAGTGTTATAATATACATGTATTTTTTCTCGGAGAAAGACGGTTGAATCGCTATCTTATTGATAAATTGAAAGATTGGCTTGTTTCCCCTTCGCGTAAGCCTGCTGTGCTTCGAGGCGCACGACAAGTCGGCAAAACATGGATTATTAGAGAACTTGCGAGGCAAACTGGCAAGCAGCTGGTTGAGCTTAATTTTGAAAAACAGCGTTCGCTTGCCATTCATTTTGAAAGTAATGATCCAGCAACAATGTTATTAAATTTAGAAGGCGCATTAAATATGCGCATTCTTCCAGAAAATTCTATTTTGTTTTTAGATGAGATCCAGGCTGCACCGGAATTATTTGCAAAATTACGATGGTTTTATGAAGATATGCCAGAGTTGCCGGTCGTTACTGCGGGCTCTTTACTGGAATTTATTTTAGAAAATCATACTTTCAGTATGCCTGTTGGACGTATCCAATATTTTTTTATTGAGCCGTTAGGATTTGAAGAATTTTTATTAGCAAAAAATGAAACGCATTTATTATCTGCTATAGAAAAAACTTCTTTTGAAAAACCATTGAATGCATTATTGCACGATAAAGCGAATCAGCTATTCAAAGAATTTGTCACTGTGGGCGGGATGCCAGAAGCGGTTTCTACTTGGATTAAAACATCTTCATTGCAATCTCTTGCGGAAGTTCATAATAACTTAATTAATACTTATCAAGATGATTTTAGCAAGTACGCAGGAAAATTATCGATTACCTATTTAGAAGAAGTGTTATACGCAGTTCCAAAACTCTTAACCAAAAAATTTATTTATAGCCATGTTGAGCCTGCTGCGCGGCATGAAAGCATCAAGCAAGCGCTGAATTTGCTAATAAAAGCCCGCTTGTGTCATAAAGTGCAGAGTTCAAGTGCAAATGGTATTCCTCTTGGAGCAGAAGTGAACTCCAAAATATTTAAAATTATTTTAATCGATGTAGGTTTGGTTTCAACAATGTTGGGTTTAAGGCTGCATCAATTTAAAAATATTGAAGATATTTTAGTGATAAATAAAGGAGCGCTCGCGGAACAAGTTGTAGGTCAATTATTGCGTTTATTATCTCCTTTTTATGTTGAACCCGCATTATATTACTGGAGCCGCGAATTAGCCAATTCGAATGCTGAAATTGATTATCTCATTCAAGACAATCAACTGTTAATTCCAATTGAAGTTAAAGCGGGTGTTGAAGGAAAATTAAGATCATTACATCAATTCATGAGTGAAAAGCCCTGGAAACGTGCGGTGCGTTTTTACGCAGGATCCATTCAGCGCGATCACATTAGATCGAAAACAACAACCGGTGCTCTAAATGATTATGAATTGATTTCATTGCCATTTTATTTGTTGAGCCAGTTGCATAGATTGTTGGAGCTCCACAATTAAATATATTAAAAGAGGAAATAATTGTGAAAAGATTGGAAGGAAAAAATATATTAATTGTCGGCGGGGCGGGATATATCGGTTCTCATATGTCCGCATTTTTGTCTGATATGAATTATACACCTGTCGTGCTGGATGATTTATCGACGGGACATCGAGACGCTGTATTAAATGCCGAATTTATAGAAGGAAGCATTGCTGATTCTGATTTGCTGGATCATTTATTTCAAAATTATTCTTTTGATGCAGTGATGCACTTCGCTTCTTTTATTCAAGTGGGAGAATCAGTCAAATTTCCTGAAAAATATTATCAAAATAATGTCGCGAATACGTTAAATTTATTGTCTGCGATGTTGAAACATAAAATTAATAAATTTATTTTTTCATCAACCGCCGCAGTGTATGGTGAGCCGCAATATACACCGATTGATGAAAATCATCCGATTAAGCCGATTAATCCGTATGGGCATTCAAAAAATATGGTCGAGCAAATGCTCGCGGATTTTATGTATGCCTATGGATTGCAGTATGCTGTGTTACGTTATTTTAATGCAGCAGGCGCCGATCCGAAAGGGCGATTAAGTGAGCGGCATTTTCCTGAAACACATTTGATTCCAATTATTTTGGAAGCGGCGAATGGACAGCGTGAAGCGGTAACTGTTTATGGCGAGGATTATCCAACACCTGACGGCACTTGTATTCGTGATTTTATTCATGTGACGGATTTATGCGATGCGCATTTTAAAGCATTATCTTGTCTTGATCAGGGTAAAAATAATTGCATTTATAATTTGGGAACCGGACAAGGTTATTCTGTTAAACAAGTTATCGATGCGGCGCGAGAAGTGACAGAGCGAGAAATTCCAGTTATTTATGGCGCGCGCCGTGAAGGTGATCCGGCTATTTTAGTTGCTGATGCGAGGCGAGCAATGCGGGATTTAAAATGGACACCAAGATATTCGGATTTGAAAATGATTATTCAACATGCGTGGGTTAAAAGAGGAAGTCAATGGTGAAAAGACTGCTATGAAATATTCTTCATCTGCAATTTTTCTCAATCAAAATGCTTTATCTATTTTTTTTTGGGTCCCGAAAACTCTTGTTTACTTTCTGCTGCAGTGTCTGCTGGTAAGCTAGCTTCTGCGAGACCATGCTTTTTCAGTAAAGCAAGAGCGCATTTGTCAGTATTCTCTTTAAAAAATCGATTGACTCTTGCATGAATATTTCGTGCCGGCCTATTTTGGTCCTGATCGAGAAAATACTGGATGTCATCTGCCATTTTTTTTGACTCTTGTGAAGAAGATCCTATATGAAACGATTTATATTCTTTCAAAAAATTTTGAGCTGATGTTTTAACTTGCTGGAATTTTCCTGTTATGTCAGAAACATGTTGAGCAGTAGAAGCCAGTGTTGTTGTTTCTTCTATAAACTTGGGACGTAAATAGGGTATCAGCTGGGTTTCAACTATAGCTTGAGGAAGTAATTTAAAAAATCCAGATTTGCAATTTGATTGCACAATGGTAGTGACCGTATCCCGTAATTTTAGATTTTCTCTTTTTGAGTGATTTTGCCAGCCTGCAGCAATGGTGCCCTGCATTTTCATTCCACCCCAGATGATATCTCTTAGAATCACCATTTCTCTGGGAGTTTTATCATCATCATTTTTTATATTAGGATTACAATCAAAAGACAAAAGCAGGCCAATCATTTCAGGATTACAACGGTTGACAGCCTCGTGCAAATAGGTATTGCTCTTCATAGCATAATGTTGCCAGTCTTTATCTACGTTAGCCTTCAAAATTCGTGTTACAGCATTTAGATTGCCATCACTCACAGCTTGATATAAAACGCGTCCGTATCGTGTCTTGTTATAATCACCTTGATTTGTTTTATCGACCAGTGCTATCAAGTAGCGCCAATGTTCAGCAGCAAGAGTAAATGGTATAGTTATATTTTCTGGTGGATCAAGCTCGGCTCCGTAAGAAACCAGCAAATCTATCATTTTCATTTTTGTTACATGATCAGCTTTGCTTGCAATTGCTTCGTGTAAAGGGGTAGTTTTATATTTTACGTTAAACCATGATGTTTCCGCGCCCTGTTTCAACAGAAGCTCCACGAATGCAGCATCACCAATTTGTACTGCCTTATGTAAGCCTACATCATAACATCCGCTTTGACCCAAATCTTCGCGGCGACTTGCAACAATTGCTTTGGCACAAGCCAAATTTTCTTTCTCATATGCAACGAGCATAGCTGTCGTAATCAAATTATTGTTAATTCGCATATTGGGATTTTTAATGATTGCTGATGCTATATCAGGAAGATTACGATCAATAGCCCATATTAATGTCTGGTAGGGCGTCACTGTATTATTGTCTCGATTAGTATGCACTTATTCTCCTTGATTTATTTAACAACGCCATTCTGATTCTACAACTCTTCAATAAATTGCATCACCTGCTTTACCGCTACGTTCCAATTCAACCGCGTTTTATACTCATTAAAAGCCGACAAAGCCAATTCTTCATAACGCGAATAATTCTGCATCAACTGCATAATGTAATCACAATATCGTTCCATCGGTGCATCCAGCGCAAAAGTCATTCCATTCACATGATCTTTTACAATTGTTGAAATTCCACCTGCATAAGAAGTCAAACACGGTAATCCAAACGCATTCGCTTCACAAAAAACAATTCCATAGGCTTCTGCGCGCGAAGGAACAAATAAAAAATGTGACTCGCGCAACAAACGGGAAATTTTCTCAGTGCCTTCCGGCGTTCTTTTAGAAATAAAACCATGGCATTTGATGTAGTCAGGAATATTAATTTTTTCTGGCGGATAACAACCTACAAAATTTAATTCAACTGATTGTCCTGCTCGATGCAGCGCTTTTGCTACGTTAAAAACAATATCACCGCCTTTGCGATGCCAGTGTTTTCCTAAAAATAATAATTTAACAGTCTTCTCTGAACGTAATTTCAATAAAGCGCGAATATCATCTATTGTGTGAGAACATTCGATATTCGCGCCGAACGGTACAACTTTTACTTTTTCTTTTGTCGTTCCATAAATTTCTAATGCTGTACGAGCTGCCCAATCCGAAGAAAAAATGGCAAGATCACAACGCGTTAAACATTCCTGTGTAATCAGATTGCCTTGTTTAATCGATTCTGCAGAGTGATTGGAAAAACCCGGATAAAAACCTAACAAGCTCGCATAAAGCGCATCTGTCCATAAGATCAAAGGCTGCTTGCATTCCAGATAACAGACAGGATTAAGCTGCGGAGCAATTACCGCATCCGCATTTAACTTAGCCAAATATTTTGCAACTTGCTCCGAATAAAATTTTGCGGCTGTGATGTTGAAGCGGGGACTTTCTCGTTGCCCGCATGCGGTTTTTTTCCAGTATTGTTTGAACTTAAAAAAAGGAGGCAATTGACGGGATAAATTGCCAATATATTCTATTTCTCCTCCTTGCTGTTTAAACCCATTGGACATAAAAAACGGGGTGCCTGACCAATTACTCACATCGCGAGCGTCAAACGTGGTTGCATATGCCAGTTTCATTGCACCTTCCATAAGCAAAAAATTTCTTTCCTTATAGCAGGTTAAGATATCACGCACAACAGGTGTTTTTTTTATATCGTTTATGGTAAAATCCGCGTTTTAAAAACGCTGGTTTGGAAGAAATATAACATGAAAGTGACTAAGGCAATTTTCCCAGTAGCAGGTTTAGGAACTCGATTTTTACCCGCAACGAAGGCCAATCCAAAAGAAATGATGCCCATCGTTGATAAGCCCTTGATTCAATATGCGGTTGAAGAAGCTGTGGCTGCCGGTATAACAGAATTAATTTTTGTAACCAGTAGTAGTAAGCGCGCGATTGAAGATCATTTTGATTCAAACTATGAATTGGAATCAAACCTTCTAGCGCGAGGTAAATTTGAGATGCTGAGTGTTGTCCGCGGTATTTTGCCTGAGCACGTGTCATGTGTGTATGTGCGGCAAAAATTTCCTCAAGGTCTCGGACATGCTGTTTTATGCGCGCGTCAATTAGTGATGAATGAACCTTTTGCTGTCATATTGGCGGATGATTTGATTGATACCGGGGAAGAAAAATCTTGCCTGTCACAAATGCTGCATGCTTATGAAGAAGTCCAGGCGAGTATTATCGCCGTTCAAAAAATTCCTCAACTAGAATCCAGAAAGTATGGCGTGGTGGATGACATCACACCCGATGTTCCTTTGACCGCTATTCGCGGGATTATTGAAAAACCACATCCTTATAGAGCACCTTCCGATTTGGGAGTCGTAGGGCGTTATATTTTATCGCCGCGCATTTTTTCTTATCTGGAAAATCTGAAGGAAGGGTTAGGCAATGAAATTCAACTGACCGATGCAATTGCCGGATTAGTGAAAGAGGAGACTGTTTATGCATTCAAGTTTCAGGGAACACGCTATGATTGCGGTGATAAACTCGGTTATCTCCGCGCGACGATAGCTTATGCACTCAAACATCCTGAGCTGTGTCACAGTTTCAGATATTTCTTAGAAGAACTGAAGGAAAGCCAGATTTAATGCGACAGTATGGCGCATTAAATCTGGGTGCCGCGCTATTTAGCATTCTGCTTTCCTGCTGGGCTGCCGCTAAAACAACAGTGATTAATCCTGATGCGATTTGCTATTTATATGCTGCTTCTGCAATGGAACATGGTTTATCATTTGCATCGCATTTGTGTTCGCAAGCAAAATGGCCTTTTTATTCCATTTTAATTTTCGGCCTGACTCAACTAACACACCTCTCTTACACAACAGCTGCTTATATTCTTGATGGTTTTTTTTCGCTGATTTCTGTTATGACTTTCATCGCGATCATCAATCTATTTACGCAAAAAACGCGTATTCTTATGCTGGCAGCTATTGTGATTTTACTGGCGCATGAGTTTAATAATTTAAGAGTTGAGATTATTCGCGATCATGGTTATTGGGCATTTTATTTATTGTCATTATTTTTTATTCTTCAGTCTGTAAAAAAAATTTTTCAGCAAAACAATCATTCTTTTTATTATGCAATTTTGTGGAGCGTGAGTCTGGCTATCGCAACATTGTTTCGAATTGAAGGGTTAATATTTTTATTATTTCTGCCATTCGCCGCGTTTTTATTTGTTCAACAAGCGTTTGGTGCGCGCATCAAAATGTTTTTTCAACTGAATATTCTCACTTTGCTTGGAGGAAGCGCGTTATTAGTCTGGACTATTATGTATCCACAGCAGCAATATGGCCGTTTGCTGGAAGTTGAATTTCAATTGACGCAAGGATTGAATCTGTTTACACAAACGTTTCAGCAGACCATGCATGCGTTGGCAACTCATGTTCTGAGCGTCTATTCAGCTCGTGATGCAGTCTGGATTTTAATGGGAATGTTAGCATTCTGGTATATTTTAAATATTATTTCCAATGTCTCACTGATTTATGCGGCATTAATTATTTATGCCTGGTGCAAAAAAGTAACGGGATTTAATCGTGAAACGCGAGTGATAGTGTGGGCATATATTTTTATCAATGTATTAATCACCGCTGTTTTTCTTGTAGATAATTTGTTTTTGGCTAAACGTTATTTAATCGCACTGTCACTTGTGCTGATGTTGTGGGTGCCCTTTGCTCTGGATGATTTAATCATGCAATGGCGCACGCGAAAATGGCCGGTGCTAGTTGCTGCAATTTTTATTTTGATTTATGGATTAGGCGGAATTTTTGATTTTGGTCATTCAAAAAAATATATTCGTGATGGAGGCGATTGGTTAGCGCTTCATGCAGCGCCCAACGCTAAAATTTATAGCAATAATTACCAACTTTTATATTATTCAAAACATTTTGGCGAAGATATTTTTTCTCTTGGAAAAAAATTTCAAAATTTAAACGTGATTGCAAATAATAAATGGCGGAAATATGATTATGTTGCGCTCAATATCAGTCAAAAAGAATTGACGCAAAAGCCCTCAATATTGCAAGAAATCAAAATAGTGCCCACTGTTGTTTTTCAAAATGATAGGGGTGATCAAGTGTTAATCTATGAAATACGTGAGGAAAAGCGGTGAATATCATAGTAATCGGTGCTGGATATGTGGGTCTTGTGACAGGCACATGTTTTGCTGAGTTAGGAAACCATGTGACGTGTATTGATGTTAATAAAGAAAAAATCGCAAACTTGCAAAAAGGTATTTTACCTATTTATGAACCGGGTCTTGATACGATGGTGTCTTCTAACCTGGCAGAAGGGCGTTTGAATTTTTTGACTTCTCTCGAAGAATTAAACATTGAACCTCACATTATTTTTATTGCAGTTGGAACGCCGAGCGATGCGGATGGTTCTGCGGACATGCAATATGTTTTGGAAGCAGCGAAAAATATTGGTGCTTATATCAAGAGTTATTGTGTCGTCGTTGATAAATCCACTGTGCCCGTTGGTGTTGCTGATCAAGTCAAACATATGATTCAGGAAGGATTAAAAGCCCGCAAAATCAAGGCAAAATTTGATGTTGTGAGTAATCCTGAATTTTTGCGTGAAGGTGCGGCAATTGATGATTTTATGCGTCCTGACCGCATTATCATTGGATTAACGTCCAAAAAGGCAAAATCGATTATGCTGGAGCTTTACACACCCATTTTGCGCAATCCAGAAAAAATTTATTTCATGAATGTAAAAGATGCGGAAATGACAAAATATGTTGCGAATGCGATGCTGGCGACGAAAATTTCTTTCATGAATGAAATGGCTGTTTTATGTGATCAATTGGGTGTGGATGTTGAAAATGTTCGTTTGGGAATTGGTTCTGATTCGCGAATTGGTAATGCGTTTATTTATCCCGGATGTGGTTATGGGGGTTCCTGTTTTCCCAAAGATGTTAAAGCACTGGTAAAAATGGCGGAACAGAATGGTGTTGAGCCATTTATTTTGCGTGCTGTAGAAGAAAGAAATTTTAGGCAAAAGCATGTGTTGCCGCAAAAAATTTTTAAAAAATTTGGTCAAGATTTATCGGGCATAAAAATTGCGGTCTGGGGTTTATCATTTAAACCTGGAACAGATGATATGCGCGATGCATCGTCTATTGTGCTGCTCGAAAGTTTATTGACAGCAGGAGCAACGATTCAGGCTTATGATCCAGTGGCGATGCCGGTTGCACAAAATATTCTGCCGGGAGAGTGGTTTTCATCCAAAAAATTGTTTTTGGCAGATCATCAATATGCAGCTTTGCAAGATGTTGATGCGTTGGTGTTGGTGACGGAATGGAAACCTTTCTGTTATCCAGATATTGCAGCGATGAAAAAATTGATGCGTCAGGCAGTTATATTTGATGGGCGTAATCAGTACGATCCAAAGCAGATGCGGGATGCGAAGTTTGATTATTATGGGATTGGAAGATAGAGGCCTCTCACCGAATACTTACAGGCGAATTTTAATGAGGTTTCATGATGAAATATCCGGGAACCACATCCGTTAATGGCATGAGAATTTAATTACGCATATATACCATGCGCGGCCATAATTTGAGGTTTTTTGCATCCCATCTGCGGTCCATCTTGCAGCGAAAAAAATGCTCACATAGAAACGGCTATGTTCGCATTTTTTTCGCTGCAATCTGACTCACATCTGGGCGCAAAAAACCTCAAATTATGGCCGCGCATGGTATACAACACTTAGAGTTCCGTGGTGACGTCTTTTCTTAGATTTTCTAATCACTATTTCTACGTCTTGGTTAAGTAAAGTTAAATATTTAACAAGACGTTCAATAGAAAAATCAGATAAACGACCGCGATTAAGAAGCGATATTTTTGATTGATCAACGTCTAATAATTTTGCCGATTCCGTTTGTTTTAATTTTTTTTGTTTGATAATTTTATTGATTTGATGAGCTAATTTAGCTTTGACCAATTTTTCTTCCGCATCTGGCATACCTAAATCAGCAAATACATTAGTTGAACCTAGTTCAAATGCGCTATCAATATCTTTGCTTTTTAATGTACTCATAATGCACCTCTATTATTTATTTCTTTAGCTGTTTTCAATCGTCGCTTAATTAATTCTATTTCTTCTTTTGGCGTCTTTATGCGGATTCTCGATATTTTTATTCTCCCGCCTCCACCCACAACTTCGTCGCACCTGCTACTGCTGCCGGTACAATAAAAAAATTTAAAACCGGGACCATCGTCGCAATTAAAACTCCACCGCCAAAACTCAACGATAATAACCGATTATTCCATAACCACACATGCACGTTGGCCAGCGCAATTTTATGGTTATCTGTCGGATAATCCAGATATTGCAGTGTCATGAACCAGGCATTAAACACAAACCACAACAATGCCGCAATGATCTGCACAATCGGCACAAAAAAGAAAATAAGCAGCACTAATGCACGCGGCAAGTAATATCCAATCAATGAAAATTGACGCGCGAGAATGCGCGGAATATCTTTTATATTTTCTAAAAGTGTTCTTTCCGGCGCAATTTTTCCCGTTAAATAAAATTCTATTTTTTCTGCTAAAAAGCTATTAAACGGCGCTGAAATTAAATTAGTGATCGCAACAAATGTGTAAATAAAAATAAGCGTGAATCCAATAAAAAAAGTTATCCAGAGAATGCTGCCCAGCCATCGTAGCCAGCTCGGTAAATAACGTAAAAGCCACTGATCGAACTCGCCAAAAAAATGTCGGGCTATGAAAAAAAATCCAATAAATAAAATGATATTAATCGCGAGTGGAATAATGACATAGCGCTTCAGCCCAGGTTTTCCCAGCAATTTGAAGCCTTCTATCAAATAATAAAAGCCATTTGTTGTATTTTGCATAAGTGCGTAATTCTTCAGCTTAATTTATATACCATTTATAACACAAAATATGATACATAAAATCGGAGTACAATAAAAATTGTTCTATTAGCATTTTATAAAAAAAGAGGAGGATTTATGTGGTTACCTCAATTTCGTTGGCGTTTGTGTTTCTTAACAATTCTCGCATTATCATTAACAGCTTGTATGCAGACATCACGTCCTTCAGGAGTTGTTGTTGTGAGTCCTATTATAACGCCTGTTCCGACTACTAAAGTACTGGTTGCGGTTCCACCTGGCTATGTTCGATGCCGCGTAGTAGAAGGAAGCTGGTATTATAGGACCTGGATTCCACAGCATCGAATCTGTACTTATGCGAATCGACCAGGACGGTTAGTGTGGGTTGATGGTTATTGGGCTTGTACCCAATTTTCAAATTATAGCGGCCGATGCAGCGGCTGGAGTTGGAGATCAGCACACTGGAATGATAGTGTGATGGTGGTTTATTGATTTTTGATTTTTATTGTTATTTAAGATTAAAGCCCTGTCAGGCAGGGCTTTTTTTTTTAGTTTTTAAGCGTGCTGGCATGATTAGCGCTATAAAGTTTTATCACATTCTTGACAGTTTTGAGTGACGTTAATATACTTAACGCCGCCATAATTTGCAGTTTTTGGCGCTCATCTACATGCGAGTAAGTATGAAAAACCAATACCTTACGTTATGTTTGGTCACTCAAATTAATCAATCACTTGAATCTTATAAAAATTTCCTCATGCAAGTGCTAAAAGGCGGCGTAACGTCTGTTCAATTGCGAATAAAAGGGCAAAAGCTTATGGATTTCCATGACTTTGCTCGCGAAATTAAAATATTATTACAGGCTTTTAAGGTTCCCTTGATTATTAATGACGATGTGGAATTTGCCAGAGAGATCGATGCTGATGGTGTTCATTTAGGACAATCTGATCGATTGCCTCTTGATGCGCGCGAATTATTGGGACCTAAAAAAATTATCGGCTGGTCAATAGAAACAATGGAACAATTGCATTTAGCCAATGAGCTGTCGTGTATTAATTATGTTGCTGCCAGCGCTGTTTTTCCCAGTCGTACTAAAACTGATTGCAAAACTATTTGGGGAATAGAAGGATTAAAAAACATTGTCGAATTTTCCAGACATCCTGTTGTGGCCATCGGTGGAATTAATTTTCAAAACGTTAAAGAAGTGATGCGAACAGGCGTTGATGGCGTTGCAGTTGTGAGTGCACTTCATGATGCTGAAGATCCGAAAAAAACCACAGAAAAATTTATTGAGGAAATTAACAATGAAATTTGAAAATATTCATTCACTGCTCACAACGCTTAAACAAAAAAAACCGCTTGTGTTAAATATTACTAATGATGTCACGATGGATTTTATTGCGAATGGCATGTTGAGTATAGGCGCATCGCCGGTGATGAGTAAAGCTCGAGAAGAAATGGAAGATTTAATTAAAATTTCAAGTGCAGTCGTTATTAATTTAGGCACACTAGATGAAGAATTTGTTCGGCTTTGCGAACAGGCAGCAAGCATCGCAAATAAATTCAATAAACCGCTCATCTTGGATCCTGTCGGTGCGGGAGCGAGCCAATATCGTACTGAAAATTGTATGCGAATGCTTGAGCAGCATAAAATATCTATTGTTCGCGGCAATGCGGGTGAGATTCTTGCTCTGTCGGGCACACTTTCCGCAACAAGAGGTGTACAGAGTCTGGCAGAAAGCGATGCTGCAATTGAAGGTGCAAAATATGTTTCAAAAAAATTTGAAATGACTATTCTGGTTAGCGGAAAAAAAGATGTGGTTGTGGAAGATGAACGAGTTGAGATTTTTGATCGCGGCTCAAAATTAATGCCAATAATAACCGGATCAGGCTGCTTATTGTCTGCTGTTGTAGCAGCATTTCATGCAATAGAGCCTAATCGATTTTTAGCTTCTGCTGCTGCCGCAGTATTTTATAGTGTGTGCGGTGAAGTTGCTGCATTGCAGGCAGAAGGCCCTGGCACTTTCAAGGCAAAATTTTTAGATGTTTTGCATTTAATGCCGGAGAAAAAATGGTATGAAAAAAATTAAGGTGTTGAAATGAGTTTTAATGTCAAAACGATTCTTTCAATCGCAGGTTCTGATTCATCAGGCGGTGCAGGTATTCAAGCCGATATCAAAACGATTTCTGCCTTGGGAGGTTATGCCGCATCAGTTGTTACTGCACTCACTGCACAAAATACGCAGGGTGTGCAAATGATTTATCCTATTTCATCAAATTTTGTTTATCAGCAATTAGAAAGTGTTTTCAGTGATTTATCGGTGCGCGCAGTTAAAATTGGAATGCTGCATGATGAAGATATTATTACAGTCGTTTCCTCTGCATTAAAAAAATTTAAACCATCGTATGTTGTTTTAGATCCAGTGATGGTTTCTAAAAGCGGTCATGAATTATTAAAACCAGAAATGATTTCTGTACTTAAAAAAAAATTATTTCCAGAAGTTTCACTCATTACGCCTAATATTTTTGAAGCTCAAAAAATCCTGAATGAAAAAATTGAGACTGCTGAACAACAAGAGGCATCGGCCGTCAAAATGGGAAAACAGTTTCAAACAAATGTTTTAGTCAAAGGCGGACATTTGCAGGGCGATCTGGCTTCTGATGTCTTGTATGTTCTGCAGGAAAACCGCTGCGAATGGTTTCATGCTTCACGGATCGAAACACAAAATACGCATGGAACAGGTTGTAGTTTTTCATCCGCAATCGCAACTGAGCTTACGAAAAATCGTTCGCTTGTTGACGCTGTTTTTCACGCGAAAAATTATTTAACAGAAGCATTAAAATCTGCGAAATTACTTACCTTTGGGCAAGGCGTTGGGCCCATCGATCATTTTTATTGTTTGCGAGAAAAAAATCATGTTATTTAATCAAATGCGCGATGCGGTTGAATCCATTATGTGTGAGATCCAGAGTCATCCGTTTAATACAGGATTAGCAGATGGAACGTTAGCGCAAAATAAATTTATTTTTTATCTTGAACAGGATGGATTATATCTGGCAGAATATTTTCGCGCACTTGCGTTTATCGGTGCCCGTTTGCATAATCATGAACACGCAAGAAAATTTATGCAGTTTGCTTTAGAAGCCTTAAATGCAGAAAAAGATTTGCATTCAAATTATTTGCGGAAATGTTCATCTCATCGAGTTGAAATGGCGCCAAGCTGTTTTATGTATACAAATTACTTGCTGCGTATGGCGAATATTGCTTCGATCGAAGAAGCGGTTGCAAGCGTGCTGCCATGTTTTTGGGTGTATCGCGAAGTGTCAAAAAAAATGATTCAAACTTCGTTGAACTCTAATCCTTATCAAGCGTGGATTATGCTTTACTCGGGTGAAGCATTTGATCATTCTGTTAAAGCGGCAATTAAAATTTTGAATCAGCTGGGTGAAAACAGTTCAATGGAAATACAAAAAAAAATGATTGCAGCATTTGTTAAGGCAACGCAATTAGAGTGGATGTTTTGGGATGCTGCGTGGAATTTGGAAAAATGGAAAATTTCCTGTGAGAAAAGCGAAAGTAAGGTTTATGATAACCACTTTAAATTGGAGGATATATTGTGAGAAATGGAACCAGATGGTTAGCTATTGCGATGTTAGGGGCGGGATTGTTGTGCAATGCAGGATATGCGGTGGAAAATCTGCCAACGGGAGGCGCGCAAACTAATCAGGCAGCCAGCGCTGCATTTTTGGCAGCGAATGCGAAAGAACCCGGTGTTGTGACGCTGCCGAGCGGTTTGCAGTATAAAGAAATTTCTCCGGGTAAAGGAATGAATCCTACCGATAATGATATAGTGGTCGTGGATTATGCGGGGACCTTAATTAATGGAAAAGAATTTGATAGTTCTTATAAGCGTGGACAACCTGCTACTTTTCAGGTTTCAGCAGTCATTCCCGGCTGGACAGAAGCTTTAAAATTGATGAAGCCGGGTGCTACGTGGAAATTATTTATTCCACCTGCGTTAGCATACGGAGAGCAAGGCGTTCCGGGTGAACCAGGCCAGCCGCCAGTGATTGGCCCGAATCAGGTTTTGATTTTTCAGGTGCATTTGATTAGTGTGAATAAATGAGTATTCGGTGATCTTATACCTCTCGTAGATATTCG
>DATIJV010000154.1:0-15201 GCA_035478255.1 Gammaproteobacteria bacterium | reverse complement strand
AGCTGGCATCCAGCGCCCTTAAAAACACTGGATGCCAGCTAAAAGCATGCTGGCATGACAGCGAGGAAACTTCCACCGAATACTTACAATATAGTGCACTGTAACATTAGTTTTTATACCTCCTTCCCCTTTCCCCTTCCTCCACAAAAAGCATGTGGAGGAAGGGGGACGTTCTAATTTAGCACATCTATATCGGAGCGTCCCCCTTCCTCCAAGCGTGCTTTTCGCTTGGAGGAAGGGGATAGGGGAAGGAGGTCAAAACAAAAAAACTGTGCTTACATAAATGGGTGGTGGGCTTAGGCAGGAAAGCGCCTGCATAACTCAGGTTACATAAAAATTTAAAAATGGCCAAAGTCGATTACAAAAAATCAAATCCACTTCTTCCGCCGAAAATAAATCAACATCATAATCACCATCACAGACATAATTCCAATCACCACCGCATAACCATGACGCCAGTGCAATTCCGGCATATATTGAAAATTCATCCCATAAAAACTGGCGATAAATGTAATCGGAATAAAAATCGTAGCAATAATGGTTAGCGTTTTCATGATTTCATTCATACGTGTGCTCAAACTCGATAAATAAACATCCAGCATACTCGCTAAAATATCCCGAAACGTTTCAACTGTATCAATCGCCTGGACCACATGATCATAAAGATCACGCAAATATATGCGTGTGAAAGGCGTAAAAATCTTTTCTAATTGGGTTAAATGACTAATTGCTTCCCGCATCGGCCAAATGGATTTGCGCAGTGACATCAGTTGACGTTTCAGACGATAAATCGTGCGCGTATTTTGCGGCGTCGGATCGCTGATAATCGCATCTTCGACCTTCTCGATCTGATCGCCTAATCCTTCCAATACCACAAAATAATAATCAACGATGGAATCCATTAAACGATATGCCAGATAATCACTGCCTTGTTGCCGCATACGCTGACTTGAACTGCTCTGCAAACGTTCTCGGATCGGTTTAAAATGAATATTTTCATTTTCCTCGAAAGATAGCAAAAAATCTTTCCCCAAAACAAAACTAATCTGTTTGGTGGTAAATATCCGCCGTTTTTCGTTCCAAAATAACATTTTTAAAGTTATAAAAAGATAATTTTCAAATTCTTCCACTTTAGGTCGTTGGTCCACATTCAAAATATCTTCTACCGTCAAAGGATGGATATGATAAAGTTTGGCTAATTGCTCAATCAGTGTAATATTTTGCAAGCCTGCTACATGGATCCAGGTTGTCACGCCAGGCTGTTTATGCGGCGGCAACACTTCTTCTAATGTTTTTCCTCTGGCTTCGTAAAAATCGCTTTCAGAATAGCATAAAAGCGTAATATACGTTTCAGAAGCTTTCTTTTTGCCAGTGTATATCGCAGAGCCGGGCGGCTGTCCTATTTTTTTAACGCGTTTATGTAAGTCGGGAAACATATATACCTCATTAAAAAAATATCATATTTTTTTCTGTTAATACGCCGTTTAATTTCACATCCCAGGAATCTGAAGGCAAGCTTTCCACTGCTTGAAAAGCATAAGCCAATCCCAGCAAAAAACAGGTTTTACTATTTTTTACTGCAGCAAATGTACGATCATAATAACCTTTTCCCATTCCCAAACGATTACCTCGCAAATCAAATCCTAATAATGGCAGCACCACCAGATTAAGTTTGTCTATGGCAATTTTATTATGATTAACAGGCTGAAGGATATAGTGCTGATTTTTTTCAAGCTCAGTATTTTTTTCGTAAAGAACAAAATCAAGCGTAGAATCAGATGAGACAACAGGCAAGTAACAGTTTTTTTTCTCGTTCCAAATTTTTTGGATAATAGGTAAACTATCAAATTCGTTATTGTAAGGGTAATAGCAGGCAATATGTGTGCTCTGTTGAAATAATGGCAAATTTAAGAATAATTCAGCCGCTTTTTCTGCAGCCTTTTGACGGGTCATAGATGAAACTTCACGACGATGAGCCAGTAAAATTTGCCGCAAATCAGATTTTGTTGACATGATTTTTCCTTAGAACCTGTCGTCAATTAGTTTATTATGGATATTAAATGAAAAAATTAGTTGAGCTTTCTTCCTGGCAAGCGTTGCAACAACATTATCAAACAATAGTGAATCATTCAATTCGTGAATGGTTTGACCAGGACCCTGAACGTTTTTCGCATTTTTCATTGCAATTTGATGATATCCTGTTTGACTTTTCAAAAAATCACATCAATCAGGAAACCCTCATTTTGCTGGAAAATCTGGCTAAAGAAGTTAATTTATCCGATTCCATTCAAGCGCTTTTTTCAGGCAGCAATATTAATTTCACCGAAAACCGACCCGCTTTGCACACGGCCTTACGCGATCGCCAATTAAGCAATCTCATGATTAACGGTCATAATGTCATGCCTGATATTCACAATGAATTAAAAAAAATGCAAATATTGACTGAAAATGTGCGAAATGATGTCTGGCGCGGTGCAACAGGCAAACCCATTCGTGACATTGTTAATATCGGTATTGGCGGATCTCATTTAGGGCCGCTGATGGTCACCCACGCCTTAATGAATTATTCCGATCCCAAATTACATTGTTACTTTATTTCGAATATGGATGGTTCAGAAATTCATGAAGTCTTAAAAAAAATTGATCCTGAAAAAACGCTTTTTATTATTTCTTCCAAATCTTTTACTACGATTGAAACGCTCTCTAATGCCAGACTGATTCAGCAATGGTTAAAAGACAAACTAAACAATGCGGATATTTCATCGCATTTTATTGCTGTGACTCAAGCAACGGAAAAAGCCAGACAATTTGGCATTCCAGAAGCTCAGATTTTTTCGATATGGGATTGGGTGGGTGGTCGTTATTCTGTCTGGTCTGCGATTGGGCTGCCGATTGCTTTAATGATTGGGATGGAAAATTTTTATGAATTTCTGGATGGTGCACATGAAATGGATCAACATTTTCGTGAAACGCCATTTAATAAAAATATACCTGTTTTACTGGGATTACTCGGCATTTGGTATATTAATTTTTTTGGATGCGGTACGCAGGCAATTATTCCTTACGCGTATGAATTAAATTTTTTTCGCGATTATATTCAGCAAGCCGATATGGAAAGTAATGGAAAAACGATGACGCGTTCTGATCTTGAAACATCATATAAAACAGGCCCCATTATTTGGGGTGAACAAGGATGTGATAGTCAGCATTCTTTTTTTCAATTATTGCATCAAAGCCCGCATCGCGTTCCGGTGGATTTTATTCTCGCGTGTAAAGCTTCACATTTTCCCGAACAGCAAGATAAATTGGTGGCGAGCGCATTCAGTCAGGCAGAAGCCTTGATGCGCGGCCGATCCTATGAAGAAATTTTCAGAGAATTAAAGCAAGCTGGATTTTCTGAAAAAACTGCTGAACATCTTGCCAGACACAAAATGATTCCGGGCAATCGTTCGAGTAATGCTTTATTCTTAAAAAAAATCACGCCGCGCACATTAGGTATGCTTATTGCATTATATGAGCATAAAATTTTTGTGCAGGGAATGATATGGAACATTAACTCGTTTGATCAATGGGGCGTTGAATTAGGGAAACAATTATTGCCTGATATTTTAAATTATTTAAAAAATTCTGATACTCATAAAATGGATGATTCTTCGACCCAAGGTCTTGTTCATTTTTATCTTCGCGAGAGGAACGCTGAATGAAGTCATTTTATTTAAGCCTGATGATTTGCTGTCTCATGGGTTTTTTGTGTAGTTGTGGTCAGTCGGGCAGACTTTATTTGCCTCTGCACCCTAATCCCGGCGAACAGGGAGTGCAAAAATGAGCACTATTAAATTTAGCAAAATGCATGGATTAGGAAACGATTTCGTCGTGATCGATGGTATTTCTCAGTCTGTTCATTTAAAAAAATCCATGGTGAAACAATGGGCAGACCGGCATGTAGGCATTGGTTTTGATCAGCTTTTATTGATTTTGCCATCAAAAAAAGCCGATTTTTCGTGCGCTATTTTTAATTCAGATGGAACTTCTGCTGAGCAATGCGGAAATGGAATACGCTGCGCGGCGCGTTTTATTTATGACAAAGGTCTTTTAAGAAAAAAATCTATGACGATTGAAACGGCCAAAGATGTGCTCGAAGCATTGATTGAAAAGGATGAAACGATTCGGGTCAATATGGGAATGCCGCGTTTTGAACCATCTGATGTGCCGTTTGCAGCTTCCCATCTACAGCATTTGTATGAAATACCGTTGGAAGAGGGACAGCCGGGACTGGCTCTCGCGGTTTTATCGATGGGAAATCCGCATGCTATTTTACAGATTGAAGCCATTGAGAATTTTCCAGTTACGAAATTTGGGCCTCTCATTTCTACACATCAATGGTTTCCAGAAGGAGTGAATGTGGGATTTATGGAAGTTGTGAGTTCCTCGCATATTCGTTTGCGGACGTTTGAACGAGGTGCGGGTGAGACATTAGCTTGTGGAAGTAATGCGTGTGCGGCTGTAGTATCCGGGATTAATAATCATTTGCTGGAAAATAAAGTAAAAGTTGAACTGCCTTTGGGAAATTTATGGGTTTCGTGGGAGGGTGAAAAAAATCCTGTTGTGTTAAGCGGCCCGGCTGAGTATGTTTTTTCGGGGGAAATTTAAAATATTTACGGTATTAACTTTTTATTACACCGCGAATCGAGCAAATTCTGGATGGCATTAAACACATCAGAAGGCAAAGGCTCCGATTTTCCTGTGTTTTCTGCTACAAAAGGCGCGAGAGTCGATAGATAACGTGCTTCGCGAATCGTTACCAGACAATTGAGCGTTCGCGGTATTGGAATATTGGAAACCGAGATAATAATTCGACAATATTGTCCGTACAATCCGGCAATGACATGACTCACTGGTTTACCGAATTCCTGGGTTATTTCACTGGCTGATTTTAAAGTTAATGTTTTTTTCTCTTTTTTAATTTTATCAAATTCAGCCTGGATCGAGTTTTTGGCATTATACATCGGAACCGAAAAACTGCTGCGGGTACAAGTCCATAAATAAGAAGACATGGCTGACCAGCCTTTTAAATTAATTGATTCAAAAAGCTGGTTTAATTCATCTTGAGTGGCGGGAATCGGGAAGGGGATTTTTTGTATAACCGATGGTGGTTTCGCAGGTAATGCAGTAGTAGACGTTGGTTGGGAAACAGATGAAACAGAAGCAGGAGATGGATTATACCCCGGAATAGTGACTTCTTGCGCCATTTCGCTAAAACAGGGTTTGACAAATAAAATGCCTAAGAATAATGACGAAAATATTTTAGAGATATGCATTTTAAAATTTCTCTTTAAGGAATAAAGGTGCTAGTTTTTCATATTAATTACCTCCTTCCCCTTTCCCCTTCCTCCAAACGAAAAGCGCGTTTAGAGGAAGGGGGACGCTCCGATACAAATGTGCTGAATTAGAACGTCCCCCTTCCTCCAAGCGTGCTTTTCGCTTGGAGGAAGGGGAAAGGGGAAGGAGGTATTAAAAATCAAATCGTCGCCTGAATACTGATTTTTCTCCTTTTGCCGTCTCTTAATAATGTCACACCGTTTTTGGAAATACTGGCGACCGTCGAACCATCAAATAAAGTATCGCCAACTGAAACATTATATAATTTCCCTTGATAGCTTAAGACAGCATTCCAATGGCTAAACTGCATGGAAACAGAAATCACGACAAAGGGTATTTCAAGGACTTGAGGTTTGGTGGACGGTGGGGGAGTATTTTCGCTGCTTGTTGACGCCCCTGGTGTTGTTCCTGCAATCGGGTTTGCTACCCCTCTAACAACTTCACTGCCTGCGGGTGCCTGGGGCAAAGTCGGTTGGGTCAATAAATCACTCATGTTTTTGTTTGCCGTCTCAGTGGCTAAACGGGCTGACGCGATTGCCTGGTTCGTTTCAGCGATTTCGCGCTTAACTTTTAACAACTGTAATTGATTAATAGAATCCAGATAAGTTTGCTGCTGCTGTTGCTGCTGTTTTTGCAGCTCCATATTTTCCCGGGGGCTTGTAATGGCATTGACTGCAGTCAACCCTGGGGACTGCTGCATTGCAGCAGGCGCACTGGGTGCTGCTGCAGTTCCCGCACGCTGCACTGGCGTTTGTATGCCGGGTTTAGCTTGTGCTTGCGGCGGCGGAGTTGGCGTAATGGTAGTTTCTTTCCCTCCACCCGATGAAAAAAGCCCTATCACTTCATAGATGATAAATCCAAAAATAATGACGGTAACAGCTCCTATTACTTTCTGCTTGGGTGACAAGGTAGAAAGTGAAGGTTTATTGGATGGTGTATTTTCTGCCATAATCAATTCCCCAATGCTTTAAGCACAACAATGCCAGACAATGTTCCATTGTCTACTGATAGAGTCAATTTTACCAATATCAAAGGTAAATCTTTAAATTGATCTGCAAGCAAATTCAGCATTTCTAGTGTCAAATTTGAAAATGAAATTGTCAATTGTGTTTCAAAAAATCTGCCTCGATCAATGGACACTCCCAGTCTCATATTATTTCCAGGAAGGACCGTTGAAATACGATCAAGAACTTCTGCAATCACTTGCTGCAATGGACTGATGGTCGCAACATTGACTCGACTGATCGCAGTGACGGGTAAGCTGACATAAATTCCGTCTGATTCAATCTGCAATTTTGCATTGTTTGTTGCTGCCCATTGATACAAAATATTTATTTTTTCTCCTGATGATTTTAGTTTCGCTCTGAGAATGCCAAGAGAATAATCGACCGAATAAGGAAGCCAGCCAGGGATTGTATACAATCGCGCTATTTGCAGGGACGCATTTTGTATTTCATCCGCAGGAGAAGGTGATCGAAGTATATTAATATACAATTGATAAGGATTCACAACACCCACAATTGCAGTAGGTAATTCTTGCTTAGTGGTCGATAAATACATGACTCCTGCCCAGATCAAAGCAATAATACCTAAACTGACAATAATTTTTTTAATCGGTACGACGCCAATACCCTGTGCTTTTAACGCAACATCAACTAATCGAAGTTGAAAAGCTTTAATCGTAGGTAAAGTCGAAAATATAGCGCCTGGCAATATATTAAATGATTTAACCGAAGAAGAATCCAGTGAGAATTTTCCGGCTTCAGGCGTGGGACTTAATGGAATATCGCCATAAATATAAATCTCAAAACTATTTTGTTGAGTCCGAAAAACAACTAACTCATCCGGTATGCTGTCAATGGGAAAGCTGCCATCGAGATAAACACTTCCACCTTTTACAATGACGAGAATAGCTTCTGTGGTATTGGGAATGGCTTCGCAATAAATTAAATCTTTGGGGCGTTTAAAATAATTCCAGACAGTTTCACCCAGGAGATAACCTGGTTCAGAAGAAAATGCGACTTCATATTGATTAATATTTTTTCGTTGTAACGAGATGTACCCGCCATAATTGGAAGAGAGCAGCAACACTTCTTTTTTAAGCAGCGCGGGTTTTTTAGCGCTCAATACATCGCGATAAGACGGAATGACAAATCGTTCGCCATCTTCACGAGTGATATACGCCATTTATGCAAGTCCATGTAATATGATTGGCGTAATTAATACCACAGTTTCTGTGCTGACTTGTTGCGCTGTTTTACCTCCCAACGCTTGAGAATCAAATAATTGCTGGGCGCCCAGATGGTTTGTCACCTGTCTAAAGCCTGCCAATATCAATGTGTCTCCTGATGAAATCACGCTGCGTTGATTAAATTGTCTTTGCTGTACAGTGGGTAGCTGAATAGCCGTGGTATTTGCAGCGGGTGTTGTGCCTGCAGTAATGGGTTGCCCATTGGAAGAAATCGTTTGGAACCCTTGATTGTTTGATAAGTCAGCATTCACTTGCAAATAAACTTTATTGCCTAAAATTTTAGGCAGCACATAGAGTGTCAAGCCTGAAATGACTGCACCCGGTGTCAACTGTGACGTAATGGCTGCTGTACCCGATGTTCCCGAACCACCCGCCAGACTGGTCGATTGAACGCTTTGCAAATAGCCTTGCTGCTCAATCAATCGAATTTGAGAAACTTGATTATTTTGACAAAGCACTTGCGGCTGCGTCACGAGAGAAACTTTGCCTTGTTGCTGCAATGCATTAATCAGTGATTGAACGCCCGTCGCTCCATCTGTTGCACCTGCATTATTGATGAAAGAATTGGCTACACCCGCGACGGTTGGGCCTCCTGTTAATTGTGTGACACTGGTAATGGCAATCGGCGTTCCATTGAGGGAAGTCAAATTGTAAGTGCCATTATTAAATGCTCTTTGGATCACCTTCCAGTTAATACCAAAGTTAAAATCATTTTCTAAAGTCACCTGAAGTATTTCAACTTTCACCAAAACCTGTTTGGATAAATTATTATTCACATTATTAATAAATCGGGATATTAAATTGACATTGGCAAGGCGGTCCCGAACGGTGACAGATGTTGTCGCTTCAGAAACCATGACTTTGCCATCGGGAGAAAGCAATTGCTTGATCGAAGTTTCCAGGTCTTTCCAGACCGATAATGTCCCTTTCATATTGCTATATTGAGATGCAGCACTATCATCAATAAAGCCCGAGATAGTTGCAACCGAAGAAGGTCCTCCACTTGCCCCGGATGCGCCGCCACTGGATGAACCACCACCTGCTGCTTTGCCCATCATGTAGTCAGACGATCCGGGTACAAAGGCAATATCAAATGTTTTAGTAACAAAAGCCTGCCAGTAAATATCCTTGCCATTCACATAATAGTTATAGCCGGTATTGGCCGCTAATAAATCCAGAGCGCCTTTGACGGTCCCCGTATAATTCATTGAAACAGTGACTTTATCATTTAAACCTGTTTGATAATGCGACAATATATTCCGACCGCCGCCTTCTATTGCTGTGCGGGCATAAAAGGAGAAAGGTAATTGGTCCCCTCGTAAAACAATACGATTTCGAAGCCACGATGGTTGCCTGGAAATACTAATGGGTGTGCGATCGACATAAAGACCCTGATTAATAATCAGCGTCGGATCAGGTCTGCCTGCTTCTACCATGCGTGCTTTAGCTTCTGACTGACGCTGAGCGACATCCGCCACATTCGCTTCTGCCTGGTTATAAACTGGTGAATTACACCCTGTTAAACAGAACAGAATTGATATAAATAAAATGATAACGCGTGTGCAAAAAGTCATGGCTTCCTCGGTACGACTGTCATGGTACGGTTAGACATATACATGCGTGCTTGCAATGGAAAAGGTTGTAATAATTTTTCAATCACGTTGGGCAAACTGGAGCCTGTCACACGACCATCGAAATTATAGTCATACGGAACTTTCCAGATCACTCGCCAATGATATCTATCCATAATTCTTTCCAGATTTTCTTTGAGTGAGCCACTGACACTAATGGCATACACTGCAGCTGGACGTCCAATTGTCGCAAATTTATTGGGAAATGCGCCGCTCCCATAAGTTGGAATAAAAGGTGCATTTTGTTGTGTTCCAGCCTGAAAAAAAGGTTCGCTGGGAACAGCCGCGCCAGGTTTTGCGACTTGCCAGCCAGCAAATGAAAGGATAGGAAATATCAATAATAAAAAAAAATTTATTTTAGCAATAAGGCACTTCATTGTGATACTCCATAATATATGCCTATCTCAAGAAATTCCTGATTAAAAATCAGTATAAGCGATTTATTTAAAATGTGTAAGAGCCTGTTCAAAATCTCTAAATAATTTTAAAACGAAAGATTCTCATTAAAAATTTGGTCCTTCAGACAAACCTGTGGGCAAATCCCTTTTTTAAAATAAATCAGAATGTGTCCCTGTTCGCAAGTATTCGGTGACAGTCTCGTGGTTCTTTATTTTGACCTCCTTCCCCTTTCCCCTTCCTCCAAGCGAAAAGCACGCTTGGAGGAAGGGGGACGTTCTAATTTAGCGCATCTGCATCGAAGCGTCCCCCTTCCTCTAAACGCGCTTTTCGTTTGGAGGAAGGGGAAAGGGGAAGGAGGTAAAAAAACAAAAAACACGAATTTATCCTAAAACTTCGAATAAATCATCCACACTTTTGGCTTTATGAGTTTTTCGCTTGTCGGCACTATTCATTGCTTTAATAGTTTCCTTATTCGGAATTTTAACTTCAAATGGCAAGCCATTATTTAGGCAAACTTGCATATAGAATAGTCTTACTGCTTCGGCAGACGTCAACCCTACTTTACGCAAAATTGTTTCAGCTCGTGTTTTGAGTTTAGGTTCTATACGGGTATTAATTGTTGCTACTTTATGCATAAAAATCACCTCTATGAATATGTATAACACATGTTATACAATAATTCAAGTCGATACGGGCTAAGAGTCTGTTAAGGCTGTTTTGCAGTATTATTTTGCCATACATCAATACTACCGGATGGCACTTCACCGCCGTTATTGGGAACACAACGCGTAATTGCAACAACACTTCCCATTAATTTTCCATGTTGGTTTTCTACCGCAGCACTTGAAGGGAAAGCTATCCCTTTTTCTGTAATTACCGCAAGACAGACTCTCCAATATCTTGTTCCATCAGTCGGCATGATGAAACTGCTGCCTGTCAATAAACAGGCTTCTGTCGAGGCTGTTTGCGTGTACGTACAATCAAACGGAGCAGCTGTAGAGGTTGGATTCCCGCTGCTATCACCGCGTGCAAACGCTGTAAAACTACTCAGTGGATAAGCAGTTGCTGTGCAAGTCGATGGATCAGAACCCGTACAGGAGGGCGGATCATAGATACCACTCACTGACGCTGGCATCACCATAATATCGGGTTTCATGTTCGGAGGACAATTAGGCGCCGGTACACAAGATCCGCTGTAATAAACACCCGCAAAATTAACTGAGCGCGCATTATTTAAATTTTGTCCGGGAATATTAACGTTTGCCACAACAACCGTGCAAGTATTTCCTGTCGTACAAGCGCTCGGCGTCAGAGATGATACCGGTGTCGTAGTCCGATAAGCCAGAGGCAATCGTCCCGCAATAATGGCTGCATTCGCCGGACTATTTGCCGTCGTATAAACATAAAATCCGCCGCCATTCGTTGAATTGTTGCAATTAATATTATAGGAATTACCGTAAGGATTATTGTTGAATGCATTCGGTAGATAATACGGTTTAAGAGCGCTGAGATCAGTCCAGGTGCTTGTTCCGCATTTTGTATCGGTAATAACCGCACTTTTTAGCGGCCAAAAAGAATTAGTCACGTAAAAACTCATGCCCGCATTTAAAATTTGCTGCATTTGTATAACGGTTTTGTCACGGCGTAATTCATCAGATTTTTGCGTAGTATAATTTAACACTAAAACAAGCAAAGAACTTGCAATAGCAAGCACAAGCATAATTTCTAGCAGCGTCACGCCTTTTGTTTTTTGAAAAGTCAGCATACTCTTATCCGCCGCATAAATAATTAAATGGATTATACCAGTTCCCGGCTTCATCCGTCACACCGCTTAAAGTCGCCATAGGATCATTCGTATATTGTTGATTAAATTGTTTCACATAAGGAGTCGATGTCCAATAATCACTTGTGATATTGGGATGATAAGCGCTCGGCATTCTGGTCCAGACAAGATATCCTGATTGAGAAGGAGAAGATGTACAAGGCGTGATGATGTCGCCTGACAAAGTCGAAATACAATCTGCGTTCATATCGTTTTTTAATTGTGTCCATTGCGTATTGGTCAGTGAATCATTTAACTTGACTGCCACCTGCGCAGTCCAGAGAACAACGCGCGATTGGGCTGACGGCGGAGAACTCGAACTTAAAACAGCTTCGCCCCTTGTATCACACATAGGCGGTGAACCAAATCCTGTGCATGTAAACACACTCATCACAGGATCCGTTCCGCCAGGCTGCACACGATTAAATTGTATAAAATAACCTTGCTCTGTTGTCGTATTATCTAAAAGAGGATTATTGGGCTGCCAGCTCGCAGAAGAAATAAATCCAGGCGTGATTAAATCCTTTCTGACAGATAATACTTTGCTTGAGCCGCCACTGTCTGCGACGATCGGATCCAGCATTCCATTTGATTGTATAGTTGAATCTGTGTCGAGAACTCGCCTGCAACTTGCATAATACATTCCTTCAAGCCCCTGAAACAGCTGGTTCACATTGGCTAAAATCTTTTGCTCATCCGCTTGAAATTTAAATTGCTCATACACTTTTAGGCTAAATGCGAATAAACTGATAGCAATTGCAAGCACTAACATGATTTCTAATAAAGTGATACCGCGGACAGAATACAGTTGCTTCATATCTATTGTCCCATCGCCATGCCTGTCAGATAAATTCCTCTGATGATAACAATAATCAAAACACCGCCCAATAAAAGCAGTACACCGCCTAATATTTTTGAAACAAGCTTCAGGGTTTTTAAACTTTGCTCGCCGCCCAAAATACCCATCCGTATCAAACCATGTTCAAAGCCCTTCACTTCTGCCATCACACGCAAACGCAAAATGTCATTATCCCCTATTAAACCGGTTGATAACACATCTGCAATATTTCCTTTACCCATCGCCATTAAATGTTCCATCATCACAAGATGTGAAGCAATGTAAGGATTAGCTTGATATTGCATGACTTTTAATGCACTTTTGAAGACAACACCGTTGGCAACGAGCAAGCCTAAAGTTTCCATCAAACGTGCTGCAGCAAAACGCCGATAGAGATTAAAAGGTGGAAACTTATCAAGCAGCGGACGAAGTTCTCCGACGTAATTACTCATTAATCGGCGAAACATAATCGTCGAACCGATTAAAATCACAATGATCAACCACCACCAATTCTCGATCAGGTCAGCCATATTAACCAGATCGCGGCCTGCTTGCGGCCATTCTGCGATGGGTTTGATTTGTTTAAATTGTTCAAAAACACCATTATTCAAGTAAACAATAATCGCACACGCCATCACAATAACGATTACCGGATAAGTCATGGCACTGAATACAGCGCCGATTGCACCGCTTTGCTGCGCGAGAGTTTTGATCGCTGATTTCAATGTTTCAGTTAATGCGCCGCCTTCTTCACCGACCCGAATAATTTCTACGATATTAATTGCAAACCAGTCTCGCATTCCATCAGCGAGTGCTTGCCCTTCAGAAATTTTTTGCGAGATAGAAAGCGCTACCTCACGAGTCATTCCCGTTGTCGCCTGCGCCATCATTTCAATCGCACGATTAGCAGGGATGCCGTCATTCATTAATAAATAAAAATCTTCGAGAAACGCTAACTGCTTTGTTTGGCCAAATTGCAGTTTCTTCAAACGATGCAGAATTCGGGCACCCAAGATTGAGACATCTATTGATTCAGCCACTATATATACCTCATATACCTCAATTATATTTATATACGCTTGCTTTTGTTGCTTCGTTAATAGGTCCGACAACTTTTTCCGCATCAAAAGGATCGCATAATCCTTCTTTTATCAGTTGCACCGCGCGCGCATGAAAATCCATCCAGCCGTTTTCCAATAAATATTTTTCCCAATTAAGCGTATCACCTTTCTGAATAAATTGACGACCTTCTTCGTCAACCCAAATGACTTCTGCGACGACTGTTCGACCGCCTACTGCACTGCCATGACAGCTCGGACAACCGGGGCCCCGAGCACGCGCGCTATCAATAATTTCTTTTCCTAAAACGGCTTCCCAATCCGAAATAAATGCTTGATGTTTGGGAGAGCTTCGCAAAGAAATGGCGCATTTTTGGCAAACGACTGGCACAAGCCGTTGACACATCAAGCATCGCAAAACACTGCTGTCGCTCAACATAACTGGCGAGATACCCATATCGACCAGGCGGGTAATAATGGCCGTTGCGCGATTGGTGTGTAGAGTCGTTAATACCAAGTGGCCGGTGATCGAGGCACGCACCATCACATGTGCTGTATCTTCATCACGCATTTCACCGAGAATAATGACATCAGGATCCATACGTAAAGCCGCGCGGCCCATGCTCGCAAAACTACGATCTTCTTTTTCAGTATTCACGGGAACTTGTGTCGCTTCTTCCACTACTTTTTCAACAGGATCTTCTATCGAATACAATTTTTGTGTCGCTTCTACCATTTCCATGCAGGCAGCAAGTGTTGTGGTTTTACCCGAACCCGTAGGCCCTGCCACAATAATCGCGCCGAAAGGTAATTTCAGCGCCATTTTAATAATATCAACCTGATTTGATGTATAACCCAAATCTTCTAAGGATTTTACCCGTTCCTCGCCTGTTGCCAGAATACGCATGACCATATCAAAACCGCCATGCGCTGGAACACTCGCCAAACGCAGGCGGATATCACGACCATTAATTTTTAATGGCATGGAAGCATCTTGCGGAACCAGAGGATTAAAATGCGAAGTGGCATGATCTGTTTCTTTATTAAAAGCAACAGAAGCTAACTCTCGCCCAAGTTTTTCAGACCATTCAGCATAAACGCGCAATTCGCCATGTTGACGCATGCGAATTTTTGTATAAGTTTGTCGAACCTGAATATGAATATCACTGACATTTTGTTGGACCGCCTCAAAAACCAGATCACGTAAATGTCTTTGTTGATCACTAAAAGTTGCTGAAGTTTCACCTTTTTGTTTCTTGACAGTATCTTCTTCCTGGCCGCTTGCTAATAACAATTTGATCAATGAATTTGTAGCAGCAAAAACTTGTCCGGGATGGATCCCTTTACTGAGCATAAGCGACTTGCAATTTTGTACAGTACGGGAAGTTGGGTCAGAGGACAGAATAGTCGCGCTTCTTAAAACGACTATATTATGCTGGTCTTTGCACCAGGCAAGCATTTCATCCATGACACGGTCTTTTGAATCAAGGTCCGCCTGGCTGTTTAAAACTTTGGTCAGGGTTGCTGATGCAAATTGCTCCAAGAGACGCAATTGTTCTTGGTTATCAGCCGCGCTTCCAGGAGAGATGACTTCTGCCATGTTGCTGCCTCATTATATCTTAATAATGAATAAAATCAGCAGATTATGCTGTTTCTGCTATTATGCAAAATAGGGATAGCTTTAGTTAAAGTATATAATATGGAGTAAAAAATATCCTGGAATTTTAGCAGATTTGTTCAAAATAAGAACAAAATGGGATTGTTTCACTATATAGTCACTGGCGCGAAATTGAAATTGTAAATGATAATGTTGCAGGAGCCGT
>DATIJV010000153.1:0-2459 GCA_035478255.1 Gammaproteobacteria bacterium | reverse complement strand
TCCCGTAGGGAAACCGAATAGAAACTTCACTATGAGGGATCTGGTTTTGATTCCACCAGTATTGCGACTCATAGCCCGCTTTAATAGCGCATGACCAACTTCCACAAGCACAAGTTTCCCATCCAAAGCCTAAATAGAATTGGACATTAGGGATTAAAGCTGAATAACGATCATTTAGAATCCCTGTAGTAGGGAAAAAAGGAATCGTCGCATTTTCAATGAATTTTACTTTGAATCTTCCACGTAAAAGTGATGCTGAAGCATCTAAACAGAAATTAAATCGCTTCCAAAAGAACCATTGCGAGCCGAGACCGCCTCGCAAACCGACCCCTGAAAAATTGTTTTTTAAACTCACATGATCATCAATTGAATCAACAAAATCGACATAGTGAGCATGCACATGCTGATTAATTCGCGCTCCCCTAATGCCAACATAAGGTCTTAAATTTAAATACCGACTGACAAAAAAATCCCTTCCAAATTCCAGATCAAGAGTTGAAAAAGAGACATTCCATTTGCTGAGTGCTGAAAATGTATGCGCAGGTGTGTATGTCAAATAAAGGGGAGCAAGTACACCATTAGGAGGCTGCTCAGCTGATTTTTCCCCTTTATTATCGAGGTGCGTATAATTCAAATAGGTCCCCCAGGCGCTGCAAGGAATCGTATACGCTGCACCTACTCGATAACCCCAATTCCAATTAAAATCGACCTTTTTGCTCTTTCCTATAATGGGTTGTAAATTACTGGCTTGGTCTAATACACGATTAACATCTGTATAGACAAACTCTGTTCCAGCTTCAAACATTTTCCAATACAACGCATCGCCAGTCAGATAGAGTCCGAAGCCATCTAAAGCTTCTTTAGAAGATAAAAATTCAGGAGTGAGTGTCTGATAAACGGAACAATCAGTAATTGCATTTAATTTTTGTTCAAGAATAGAAATTTGTTCTTCAAGAGTTTCTCCAACAAGAAGAGAAAGAGGCAATAAAGATAGCAAGATTCGCATAGATGCCTAATTTGGTTTAGCATCTATACATATCAAAGTTTTCATTTATCCCCAAATACAAAACTCTTTAAAAATATAATATTTTATGCGATAGTCAAATTTCTCTTACCTCGAGTAAATGATGCTAGAAATTGCCACATTTTTTTGCGCCCTTATTGCTGATGTCTCTGATGATCCTGATCTAAACTTAAGTCAGATAGAATCAATTTTTTTTCCTTCTGAAAAAAAAACCGAAAGTGAATCTGAACCAGTATCCAAAAATAAAAAAGAAATTGCTCTCGTTGACGATACTGAAGAAAGTAATCAGAATCGATTTAATCGGTTACAACAAAAAATCGATGCGATTTATATCGAGACGATCCACGGTTGCCCAACTGCTTTAACAACCCCTTCACGCCCTCAAATATGCGGCAATGATCTGTTTGTTTATGCAGATGCGCTTTATTGGAGAGTTTTCGAAGGCGGTACAGATTATGCCATTGAAGACGTAAAACAGTTTGGTACTGAGTTTACTTTAGAAGTTGGCGAGCCTTCAAAACCTCGGAGAGCCAATTTTCATTGGTCTTGGGGATATCGTGTAGGCGCTGCTTACTATCTTCCCCATGATGAATGGGACCTGAATTTAAGTTGGACTAGATACAGTACTAAAGCTAGGGATCATTTTGAAGAAGAGGCGACAGCCACAACTGGAAATCTTTTCGGACCGGCTATTTCGAATGTTTTTGCTCAAATTACCGATCTTAGCTGGAAAATAAAATACACAACAATTGATTTAGAAATGGGAAGAGGATTTTTTTTGAATCCTAATTTTACACTTCGACCTTTTGCAGGAGTAAAAGCGGCCTGGATTAGTCAAAATGCTCATATTGTTTATATTCAATCGAGCCCCCTCATTCCAGCTGACGTAGCCATCACTGCTCCAATAGATTTAAATAATAATTTTTCAGGAGTAGGACCTGAAGCTGGCTTAGACCTGCAATTTTTCTTTAATGGTCATTGGAGTCTCTTTAATCAATTTTCAGCTGCGCTTCTTTACGGAAAATTTGAAGTTAACTTAGATATGGACGTCTTAACAGAACCCAGTAATTTTAAGCTTTTTAAACTTGGTGCTAATACCCATCGAATTTCGCCTATGACACAAGCTTGTTTAGGTATTGGCTGGGAAACCGATTTTCACGAAAACCAACTTTATTTGTCCCTCCATTTTGGTTATGAACTTCAGGTATGGTGGCGGCAAAACCAACAACTGAGTTTTGATACATTCCAAAAATGGGTACGCTTTGCAGAACATTTAACAATTCATGGATTAACAGTCGATGCGCGCATTGATTTTTAGAAAAAAAAGATCATTTTTAACCTTTCTCCTCTCACTCTCATGCCAAGGCATGTGTCACGACGCTGTCGAGGCACGACTTTCAGAATTAGAAGAAAAAATAGATCAGGTATACACAGA
>DATIJV010000152.1:0-6745 GCA_035478255.1 Gammaproteobacteria bacterium | reverse complement strand
AGCTGGCATCCAGTGTTTTTAAGGGCGCTGGATGCCAGCTAAAAGCATGCTGGCATGACATCACCGAATACTTACCCTTCCCCGTAAGCATTCGGTGAGAGTATAAAATTCGTGTTTTTTGTTTTTTGACCTCCTTCCCCTTTCCCCTTCCTCCAAGAAAAACACTTGGAGGAAGGGGGACTCTTCGATATAGATGCGCTTAATTAGAACGTCCCCCTTCCTCCACATGCTTTTTGTGGAGGAAGGGGAAAGGGGAAGGAGGTCAAAATAAGAACCACGCGACTGTCACCGAATCCTTACGAAAACTATCTCATTTGCTGCAAAGGTGCCTTGCGTAATTGCTGAATTAATGTTTGAATGGCCGTGCCCAAATCTTCAGAAGCATCCAGTGTTTTTTCTGAAGAATTTTGTCCCTGCTTTTGATAATCATTCAAGTCAATGATGTGAGCCATTTCAACTATCCTTTTCCGAAACATTCATTATCCTTAAAATTTTCCATTACACTATCAGTAAAAAAAGTAGAAATACTTAAGATATTTCTTACAACACCGTTTCTATTGCCATCGCATCTTGAGGTACGATGCGCTTATGTATTAACATAAGCCATAAACAAATATGAACCGGAATGCTTGATGAAAACGCGCATATCAGTACTTTTATTGTTGAGCATATCCTTGAGCGCTTGTATGGTTGGCCCCAATTTTCATTCTCCCCGTGCGCCGCAAACCACGCGCTACACTGAAACTAAAATGCCTAAAAAAACTGTGAGCACAGCAGGCATTATTCAAGGCGGTAAACCGCAATATTTTGTTAATGGGAAAGATATTCCCGGTGAATGGTGGAAATTATTTCATTCTCGCCAATTGAATGTGCTCATTCAGCGCGGTTTAAATAATAGTCCGAATTTGGCCGCTGCAGAAGCCGCATTGCGTGTCGCACAAGAAACATTAAATGCTCAAATTGGGACATCACTTTATCCGCAGGTCAATTTACAGGTCAATGCACAACGTAACCGTACCGCCGGCGCTTCATTTGGCGGCGGCAGCGGTTCAAATATTTTTAATTTATATAATGTCTCAATACCTGTGACGTATACTCTTGATCTGTTTGGAGGATTACATCGTCAAATTGAAGGCTTGCAAGCGCAGGTGGTTTATCAAAATTTTCAATTGGAAGCGGCTTATCTGACTTTAACTTCCAATATCGTAACGACGGCAATCACAATCGCTTCATTAGAAGAACAAATAGAGTCAACCCGTGAATTAGTCAAAATTCAGCGAAATCAATTGCGGATTGTGAAAGGACAATTTAATTTGGGCGGAGCGTCGCAAGCAAATGTGTTAAGCCAGGAAGCGCAGCTTGCGCAAACAGAAGCTTCTTTGCCGCCGCTCGAACAAAATCTGTCCGTGTCACGTCATGCCCTGGCGGTCCTGGTTGGTTCTTTGCCGAGTGAAATTATCATTCCATCATTTGATCTGGATAAAATTGTGTTACCAGAACATTTGCCAGTGAGTTTACCCTCATCACTGGTGCGGCAGCGGCCAGATGTTCGTTCAGCAGAAGCTTTGCTTCATGCAGCCATGACGCAAATTGGTGTCGCAACAGCTAATATGCTTCCGCAAATTACTTTATCCGGCAATTATGGATGGGTGAATACCAGCACGGGAACATTCTTTAACGCAAATAATACGATCTGGAATTTTGGCGTCGGTGTATTGCAGCCTGTTTTTAATGGCGGAGCACTCCGGGCACAAAGACGAGAAGCAATTGCAGCTTACCAGCAATCCGCTGCACAATATAAACAAACTGTTTTGCAAGCTTTTCAAAATGTGGCGGATGCATTGCGCGCGGTGCAGCATGATGCGGAAACATTAAAAGCACAGCGAAATTCTGAAATGGCTGCACGGCGTTCCATGTTTCTGACAGAAGAACAATATAAATTAGGCGGTGTCAATTATGTCACGCTGTTGACCGCTAATCAGCAATATCGATTAGCGTTAGTGAACAGGATCCAGGCGCAAGCGACACGTTACAATGATACGGTGGCGTTGTTTGCGGCATTAGGCGGAGGATGGTGGAATCGTGATAAAATGACGCGGTGCGTGTGTTGTGTGAACGCTAAAAAATCTAAAGCTTAAATGCGAGAGGTATATATTGGATCGGCTCACAAAAAAAAGAATGATCATTATGCTGATAAGCCTAAGCGTTTTATTTGGCAGCATAATAATTTACAAAATCATCATGGGCCTGTTAATCCAGCATTTTATGGCAGCGAATAAATCTCCGATCGTAACTGTCTCAACCATGAAAATAAATTATCAATCCTGGCAGCCTAAACTAATTGCCGCAGGCAGTGTGCGAGCCATTCGCGGCGTTAATGTGACAACGCAGCTTGCAGGAATGGTCAGTGAAATTTATTTTAAACCAGGACAAGATGTTCTGGAAAATACGGTACTCGTGCAATTAAATGCAGATTCAGATGTGGCTGCGTTACAAGCTTTAGAAGCGAATGCTGAACTTGCAAAAGTGACTTATGACCGTGATCTTGCTCAGTATAAATTAAAAGCCATCAGTAAAGCCGTATTGGATGCGGATGTTGCAAACATGAAAAATACTACCGCTCTTGCTGCACAGCAAGCTGCAATTGTCGCGAAAAAAACTATACGCGCGCCTTTTTCTGGCCGGTTAGGCATTTCACAAATCAATCCTGGACAATACATTAATCCAGGCGATCCGATTACAATGTTACAAACCCTCGATCCCATTTATGTGGATTTTTTTGTTCCGCAGCAATCTCTGGCAGCATTGAAAAATGGGTTATCGGTTTCGATTGTGACGGAAACCTTTCCCAGTCGCACGTTTACTGGAAAAATTACGACAATCAATCCAGGTGTTGATGTCAGTACGCGTAATGTAGAAGTCGAAGCGACGATTGATAACCCGCAGCATGAATTGGCGCCCGGCATGTTTGTCACCGCAACTGTCACTTTGGGTGAGCCTCAAAATTATCTGACTTTGCCGCAAACAGCCGTGGCGTTTAATCCCTATGGCGAGCTGGTTTATATTATTCAGGAAAAAGGGAAAGACAAAAAAGGCACGATACTTGAAGCAAGACAAACTTTTGTGACCACAGGCGAGACACGAGGAGATCAAATTGTCGTTTTGAAAGGATTGCAGCAAGGGCAGCAAGTTGTGACAAGCGGTCAGTTGAAGTTAAAAAATGGCAGTCGGGTTGAAATTAATAATACAATTCAGCCGCCGAATAATCCCGTGCCTCAATTGCCGAATAATCATTAAAATTTTTTTACATTAGGGCGTCATCCCGGAATTTAGTAGCGCTTAATTCGCGCCTTATGCGAATTTAGCGCTACTTAATGTCCGGGATCTACTTATCATTTGGGTGGATCCCGGACATTAACTCACTCTAAATTCGCAAAAGAGCGCGAATTAAGAGTGAGTAAATTCCGGGATGACAGCGGACATTAACTCACTCTAAATTCGCATAAGGCGCGAATTAAGAGTGAGTAAATCCCGGGATAACAGCGGACATTAAACTGAGGTTGTGTATGCGATTTACGGATATTTACATCAAACGGCCAGTTCTCGCTACCGTCATCAGCTTGCTGATTCTCGCATTAGGATTGCGTTCGCTTGGATTATTACCGATCCGCCAATATCCTTTCACCCAAAATGCCATCATCACTGTCTCAACCGTATACACAGGTGCGGCACCTGACGTGGTTGCAGGATTTATCACAACACCGATGGAAAATTCTATCGCCCAGGCGAATGGCATTGATTATATGACATCAACCAGTTCGCAAAATGTCAGTACGATTACAGTGAATTTGCGTTTGAATTACGATCCCAACAAAGCGCTTTCTGATATCACCGCGCGAGTCAACGCGGTCATCAATCAATTACCCAAAAGCTCGCAATTGCCTGTCATTAATATTTCCATTGGCCAAACCATCGATGCTATGTACATGGGATTTTACAGTGACGTTCTCGAAAATAATCAAATCACCGATTATTTGCTGCGTGTCGTGCAGCCGAAATTACAAGCAGTTAGCGGCGTGCAAATCGCAGAAATTCTAGGAAACCGGCAATTTGCGATGCGCATCTGGCTTGATCCTGTCAAATTGGCGGGTTACAAATTAACTCCTGCAGATGTGGCGAATGCTTTAGCTGTCAATGATGCGATATCTGCAGTGGGTCGAACAGATGGCAGTATGTTTACCGTCAATTTAACAGCAGACACAGGGTTGACAACTGTCGACCAATTTAAAAAACTGATTATCAAAGCATCGCCTGATAATGGCGCGATCGTTCGCATCGGTGACATTGGCACGGTGTCTTTAGGCGCGACGAATTACGATTCATCCGTCAGTTTTAACGGAAAACAGGCGATTTATATCGGGATCCAAGTCGCGCCTTCAGCAAATCTCTTAACAGTTATCCAAGGTGTCCGAAAAGCATTCGCTGATGTGCAGGAACAATTACCGCATGGTTTGAATGCCAAAGTCGTTTACGATTCATCAGCTTTTGTGAACAGTTCAATTCATGAAGTGATCAAGTCATTAGTGGAAGCACTCACCATCGTGACCATCGTGATTTTTCTTTTCCTCGGCAGTCTGCGTTCAGTCATGATCCCTCTTGTCGCGATACCTTTGTCATTGATTGGCGCGTTTATCATGATGTTTGCGTTGGGTTATTCGATTAATTTATTGACTTTGCTTGCTTTTGTTCTTGCCATTGGATTGGTCGTCGATGATGCAATTATCGTTGTGGAAAATGTGCAGCGGCACATGGAAAAAGGCATCCCACGATATCAAGCTGCTTTACAAGGCGCACGCGAATTGGCGAATCCTATTATTGCGATTTCTGTGGTGTTAATTGCAGTTTATGTGCCGATTGGATTTATGGGTGGATTGACGGGTGCTTTATTTACTGAATTTGCCTTTACGCTGGCTGGTGCAGTTGCTGTGTCTGCGATTATCGCATTAACATTATCGCCGATGATGTGTTCAAAATTTTTAAAATTATCCGACAATGGAAATAATAAATTTCTAAAATATGTGAATCATCATTTTCAAAGATTAGAAAAAAAATATCATCAAGTATTGCATAGTTCGTTAAATACTTTGCCGGTGACGGGCGTTTTTGCAGCTATTATTCTGGTCAGTATTTATTTTCTTTATACGTCTTCAAAAGCAGAATTGGCGCCCATTGAAGACCAGGGTGTGATTATTTCGCAAATTACAACCGGGCCTAATGCGACGCTCGCGCAAACGCAATTATATTCCAATGCGGTTTCCAAAATTTATATGGATTTTGCTGAAACAGAAAGAGTGTTTCAAATTGATGGTGCGGGCGGATTAAACATGAGTATTGTGGGCATGGGGCTTTCTCCTTGGAATTTGCGCAAACGTACTACGAATGATTTGCAGCCTTTAATCCAGAGTAAATTGGATAAATTAAGCGGTGCAACTGCAGCAGTTTTTCAATTACCTCCTTTGCCTGGATCGCGAGGTGTACCGATTCAATTTGTGATCAAATCGACGGATCCTTTCATGCAGCTGAATGAAGTGAGCCAGATATTAAAAACTAAAGCTCTGGAAACGGGGATGTTTGTTTATCTCGATACAGATTTGAAAATTGATAAAGCGCAAACGAGTATTATTCTGGATCGTGATAAAGCGGCGCAGTTTGGTTTAAGCATGCAGGATGTGAGTAATAATCTGGGATCAGCATTGAGTCAGGGATATATTAATTATTTTAATTTTGCGGGTCGTTCTTATCAAGTCATTCCGCAAATGGTGCGTGATCAGCGTCAGAATGATGATCAGATTTTAGATTATTATGTGAGAAACAAAGATGGGCTTGTCTTGCCATTGAGTACATTTGCGAAATTGAAAACGGTCATTGTGCCAGAATCGATTAATCATTTTCAGCAATTGAATTCGGCCACGATCATGGCGGTGAATGCGCCGGGCACGACTATGGGTGATGGGCTGAAAACATTGCAAAATATTGCGAATACTGTGTTGCCGCAAGGTTATACGATTGATTACGCCGGGCAGACGCGGCAATTTATTCAAGAAGGCAGTTCGCTGATTATGACATTCTTTTTTGCGTTAATTATTATTTTTCTGTCACTCGCGGCTTTATTTGAAAGTTTTCGTGATCCTTTGATTGTGTTGATCAGCGTGCCAATGTCAATTTGCGGCGCGATGATTTTTATTAGTTTAGGGATAGGCGGTGCGAGTTTAAATATTTATACCGAAGTGGGATTGGTGACACTGATTGGGTTGATCAGTAAGCATGGGATTTTGATTGTGCAGTTTGCCAATGACTTGCAAAAAGAGGGAAAAAGCAAGCGGGAGGCGATTGAAATGGCGGCGGGTATTCGCTTGCGGCCGATTCTCATGACTACAGCTGCGATGGTCTTGGGGGTAGTCCCTTTGATTACAGCAAGCGGTGCAGGTGCAGTGAGTCGATTTAATATTGGATTAGTGATTGCATCAGGGATTGCTATTGGTACACTATTTACACTTTTTGTCGTGCCGGCGATGTATTTGTTTTTAGCGGCGGACCATCATTTGAAAAGAAAAGAGGATGGAGAGGAGTTGGTAGTTATTTAATACCTCCTTCCCCTTTCCCCTTCCTCCAAGCGAAAAGCACGCTTGGAGGAAGGGGGACGCTTTAATCAAGCATATCTGTATCGAAGAGTCCCCCTTCCTCC
>DATIJV010000151.1:0-7790 GCA_035478255.1 Gammaproteobacteria bacterium | reverse complement strand
ACTTACCGTAATTTTAGTTTAAGTTCTAAAAAAATTGAACCTTTTTTAAATTTTGTACAATTAAAACGCAGCCGAGGAATTGTTTTGGATATTAAAATGCCAGATGGGTTGTTAATAGATGCCCGATATATTTCATCGCCGCATTGCGATGCTCGGCCAGACTATGCCCCAATCGACCTGATTGTGATGCATGGAATTAGCCTGCCTCCCGCGCAATTTAATAACGATTCTATCGAAAAATTTTTTCTGGGTGAGTTGGATTTTACCGTGCATCCTTATTTTGAAACCATCAAGCATCTCAAAGTTTCTTCGCATTTATTGATTAAACGCAGCGGTGAAATCATTCAATTTGTGCCTTTTTCAAAACGTGCCTGGCATGCGGGAGAATCCAGTTTTGAAGGGCGCGAGCGTTGCAATGATTTTTCGATTGGGATTGAACTGGAAGGTACGGATGACTTGTCTTATGAAGAAATTCAATATAAAAAATTGGCGAAAATTATAAAAGCTTTGCAAAAAAGCTATCCCTCGATCACTCACAGCAGAATAACGGGGCATTCAGATGTCGCACCTGGCCGCAAAACTGATCCAGGAGCTTCGTTTGACTGGAATTATTTGTATGGTTTGTTAAGATGGAAAATAAAATAAGGAACAATTATGACATTTATCATCACCTTGATTTCTCTCATCATCGAGCGTTTTTTCCATTGGGGCCCTTTGCGGCATTGGCGGTGGTTTAATGTCTATCAAAGAGGATTGAGCCATTCTCGCCTCAACCAGTTACCTGCCTTTTTTTTGCTTATTTTAAGTATTTTACCGCTTGTCCTGATTGTTGGCTTAATCAATTATTTTTTAAGTGGTTGGATGCACGGAATCTTAAAAATAATTTTTGGTATCATCGTATTGTGGTATTGCTTAGGCCCTGCAAATTTATGGGTGCAAATTTATCGCTGCATCACACAGCTCAATAAAGAAGAAGATCACAAAGCGTCGATTGCATACATTCAAACTGAATTTGGTATCAGTTCCGAAGAAAATCCCCAAGCGTTTCATCAAGCTTTTATTCGCGCAATTTTTATTGCAGCGAATGAACGTATCTTTTCAGTCGTGTTATGGTTTGTTTTGTTAGGGCCAATCGGCGCAGTTTTATATCGATCAATTGCTTTGATGAACACTGACTCGCCTTTGGGATTAACACGCATTGCTGCAAAAATTCAAGCTTTGCTTGACTGGATTCCTGTGCGGATTTTCACATTTATTTTTGCGTTAGGCGGTCATTTCAGAGAAGTTTTTACACGCTGGAAAAAAACTGTTTTAAAAGGCCCTGAAACTAATCAACTCATGCTGACTGATTGTGGCATTGCAGCTTTGGATGTGAGGACAGAAAATACTATTCCAGAAGATGGTTCTGCTGAACGTGAAGCGATTGCTTTGCTGGATCGGGTGCTGGTGATGGGTTTAGTCATTCTGGCAATGATCGTTTTAATTCTGTAAATCACGAGTCTTCAGGCTCTTACAGCGCCTTTCTCTTTTGATGTATTCAGGTTAAAATACAAGACAGTATAAAAAAATCCTTTTCGCTCAAAAAATCAATAGGAACAATAACATGATAAAAAAGTGGGATGATATTGACCCAACTGAAACCAAAGAGTGGTTAGATGCGTTGGCGTCATTGATCAAATATGAAGGCCGTGAGCGTGCAAACTTTATTATAGAACAATTATTAAATGCAGCTGGAAAAACCGGCTTGACTGGAACCCTCACTACCCCTTATTGCAATACTATTTCCGTCGAACAACAGCCTGAATATCCCGGTAATCTTGAATTAGAAAAAAAGATCGATGCAGTCATTCGCTGGAATGCTGTTGCGATGGTACTGCGCGCGAAAAAAGAAGCGGGCGGTGTCGGCGGACACTTATCTTCCTACGCATCAATTGCGAGTCTCTACGAAGTCGGCATGAATCATTTTTTTCACGGTGCAACGGAGGAAATACCAGGCGATTTAATTTATTTTCAAGGCCATTCTGCTGAAGGAAATTATGGCCGTGCATTTCTCGAAGGACGTCTCAGTGAAAAACATTTAAAAAATTTTCGTCAGGAAATTGATGGTGAAGGGTTGTCTTCTTATCCGCATCCCTGGCTTATGCCGAATTTCTGGCAATTCGCAACGGTGTCATTGGGTTTGGGGCCGTTGCAAGCTATTTATCAGGCGCGTTTTTTAAAATATCTCGAAAATCGAAAATTTATCAAAAAAAATGAGCGAAAAATTTGGGTATTTTGCGGTGACGGTGAAATGGATGAAGTCGATTCTGTCGGTGCATTAACTGTCGCGGCGCGTGAGCAGCTTGATAATATTATTTATGTCGTGAATTGTAATTTACAGCGTTTGGATGGATTGGTTCGCGGTAATGGGAAAATTGTGCAAGAACTTGAAGGCGTGTTTCGCGGCGCAGGCTGGAATGTCATTAAAGTATTATGGGACAGTCACTGGGATAAAATTTTTGCGAAAGATAAAAAAGGATTATTGCTAAAACGTTTAAGTGAAATTGTCGATGGTGAGTTACAGCATGCATATTTACAGGAAACAGCTTCTAACCGCGAATTTTTAGCAGGTTCAAATGAAGAATTAAAATCCTTGCTTTCCGAATTTTCGGATGAAGAAATAGAATTGTTACATCGCGGCGGCCATGATCCCATAAAAATTTATGCGGCCTATGATGCAGCAGTTAAACATAAAGACCAGCCGACAGCGATTTTATTTCAAAGTGTTAAAGGATATGGATTAGGTAAGCATGGAGCAGAAGGCCGAAACATTGCTCACAATCAACTGGAAATGAGTGAAGAAGAATTAAAAGCATTTCGCGCGCGCTTTGATATTCCTCTTAGCGACAAACAGTTGACCGATTTAAGTTTTCTGAAACTCGATGAGAATGATCCAGCGATGCAATATTTGCACGCGCAACGCAAAAAATTAACCGGATATTTACCCGCGCGTTTTGCACCGAAACAAGCTTTAAAAATTCCAGATTTATCTGCATTTGATGCGATTTTAAAAGGCACGGGCGATCGCACGATGTCAACTACCATGTCGCTGGGTCGAATTTTAAATGTGTTAGTGAAAGATCCGAATATGGGTTCACGCATTGTTCCTGTTTTTTCAGATGAAGTGCGCACATTTGGTTTGGAAGCTTTATTCAGGCAAATCGGTATTTATTCGCATGTTGGCCAACTCTATACACCAGAAGATAAAGAACAGTTACTTTTTTATCGTGAAAGTCAGGATGGACAGCTGCTGGAAGAAGGCATTACAGAAGCTGGCTGCATGGCTTCCTGGATTGCAGCAGCGACTTCTTATGCTACGCATTATGTGCCGATGGTTCCTTTCTTTACTTATTATTCCATGTTTGGTTTTCAGCGCGTCGGTGATTTGATTTGGGCGGCGAGTGATATGCGTGCACGCGGATTTTTGATTGGTGCAACAGCAGGACGCACAACACTTGAAGGTGAAGGTTTGCAGCATCAGGACGGGCAAAGTTTAGTGACGGCTGCAACGGTCCCAACTTGCCGCGCGTATGATCCGACATTTGGTTATGAAATGGCGGTGATCATTCAGCATGGTCTGAAGATCATGTATGAACAAGAACAGGATGTAATTTATTATATTATGGCGATGAATGAAAAATATGTTCAACCCGAAATGCCAAAAGGTGTGGAAGAAGGCATTATCAAGGGAATGTATTTATTTCGTGAGAGTGGTTCTTCATCGAAGAAAAAAATTCAACTTCTGGGAAGCGGTGCAATTTTACGTGAAGTGATTGCGGCCGCGGATTTACTGGAAAAAGATTTTGAGGTGAGTGCTGATGTATGGAGTGTTCCGAGTTTTGGCGAATTGCGCCGCGATGGATTAAACGTTGAGCGTGAGAATATGTTTTCTCCTGAGAAAAAACCCAAAATAAGCTATGTCGAATCCTGTCTTGAAAAACATGAAGGGCCCATTATTGCAGCCACGGATTATGTACGTGCGTATGCCGATTTAATTCGTCCATTTATCAAACGTTCGTATACGGTCCTTGGTACAGATGGATATGGCCGCAGTGATACGCGTGAAAAATTACGATCTTTCTTTGAGGTGAATCGTTATTATATTGTGGTGGCGGCATTATATGCGTTGGCAGGGGAAGGCGCGATTCCCGCAAGTCAGGTGAGTGACGCCATGAAGAAATATAAGATTGATCCTAAAAAACCAAACCCCGTAAACATTTAAGGAGAATGTCACTTGGCAACGAAAAATATTACGGTACCTGATATTGGCGGTGCAACAGATGTAGTAGTCATCGAAGTTCTGGTTAAAGCGGGCGATCGCATTAAAATCGATTCTCCTTTAATTACGCTGGAATCTGATAAGGCTACCATGGAAGTACCTTCATCTGATGAAGGCATTGTTAAAGAATTGAAAACAAAAGTCGGTGATAAAATCTCGCAAGGTTCGGTTATTCTGGTTCTTGAAACACAATCTGAAAAAACAGCAGAAAAACCCATAGAAAAACCCATAGAAAAATCCACTCCCGCAGTTTCAGCCCAAAAAGAAGAACCTGTTTCCGAGCCGCAAGTTGGAACTGTGATCCCGGCTGGATACAATGCCGATGTTCATGCAGGTCCTGCGGTACGTAAACTTGCACGTGAGTTTGGTGTGGATTTATCACTCGTGCAGCCTTCCGGCCCCAAAGAACGAATTATAAAAGAAGATGTGCAACTTTATGTAAAATCCCGCTTAGCACAAGTGCCTGCGACTGTGGGTGGTTTGCCGAGCGCACCTTCCGTTGATTTCCAGAAATTTGGTCCAGTGGAAGTACAAGCTTTGTCCCGCATCAAAAAATTATCAGGAAAAAATTTGCATCGCAACTGGCTGCTCGTTCCGCACGTGACACAGTTTGCTGAAGCGGATATCACAGAGCTTGAAGATTTTAGACAATCGCAAAAAACAACGTTAGAGAAACAAGGTGTGAAATTAACGCCGTTAGTTTTTATCATGAAAGCAGTTGTTGCATCACTCAAAGCGTTTCCGCAATTTAATTCATCATTAGATCCAAACGGCGAAAATTTAATTCTCAAAAATTATTATCACATTGGTGTTGCAGTAGATACACCAGATGGTCTGGTTGTGCCAGTGATTCGTGATGTCGATAAAAAAGGCATGACGGATTTAGCGCGCGAATTAAACGAAGTGAGTGAAAAAGCGCGTAAAAAACAGTTGAACGCGAATGATATGCAAGGCGGGTGTTTTTCAATTTCAAGTCTCGGCGGAATTGGCGGTACAGCTTTCACGCCAATTGTGAATGTGCCGGAAGTTGCGATTTTAGGTGTGTCAAAATCGTCGCACAAACCGGTTTATCAAAATGATGCATTTGTGCCGAAACTTATGCTGCCTTTATCGCTTTCTTATGATCATCGTGTGATTGATGGTGCAGATGGCGCACGTTTTATCGTGCATTTAAGCAATATGTTGTCTGATATTCGAAATTTATTATTGTAATTTAGGAATCTAAAATGAGTGACATTCAAACTGAAGTGGTTGTGTTGGGCAGTGGTCCTGGTGGTTATACGGCAGCGTTTCGCGCGTCGGATTTAGGAAAAAAAGTCGTGCTGATTGAGCGTTATGAGAATATTGGAGGAGTGTGCTTGAATGTTGGCTGCATTCCATCCAAGGCATTATTGCATTCTGCAAAAGTGATTGAAGAAGCGCATGAAATGTCGCAATGCGGGATTGAATTTGGCAAACCTAAAATCGATACGAAAAAATTACGCGACTGGAAAAATAAAGTTGTCAGCCGTTTGACGGGCGGATTAAAAGCATTGGCGAAACAACGCAAAGTTGAAATTGTGCAAGGTAGTGGAAAATTTATTTCAAACAATCAGATTGAAGTAGAAGGCGCGAATGGGAAACAGATTATTCGTTTTGAAAATGCGATCATTGCAGTAGGTTCGCGTCCAGTGAAATTGCCATTTTTACCAGACGATCCACGAATTATTGATTCAACAGGCGCGCTGGAACTGGAAGATACGAATTGTAAAATGCTAGTGATTGGCGGTGGAATTATTGGATTGGAAATGGCGACAGTTTATCATGCGCTGGGTGCTGAAATTACAATTGTTGAATTGATGGATCAAATTATTCCGGGCGCGGATAAAGATGTTGTGGCGCCATTGTATAAGCGCATTCAAAAGCGTTATAAAAATATTTTGCTTAAAACAAAAGTTACCAAAGTTGAAGCCAAAAAAGATGGGTTATATGTAACGTTTGAAGGTGAAGGCGCGCCTGAAAAACCTGAGCGCTTTGATCGAATTCTATCTGCAGTCGGCCGTCGTCCCAATGGCGATCAAATTGCAGCGGACAAAGCAGGCGTGAATGTTGATGAGCGTGGATTTATTTCTGTCGATAAACAATTACGAACGAATATTCCGAATATTTACGCGATTGGGGATGTTTCTGGAAATCCCATGCTGGCGCACAAAGCCATTCCAGAAGGCCGGGTTGCGGCAGAAGTGATTGCAGAAAAGAAACATTATTTTGATCCAGCGTGTATTCCGAGTGTGGCTTATACCGATCCTGAAGTTGCGTGGGTGGGATTAACAGAAAATGAAGCGAAAGCCAAAGGGATTAAATATGGAAAAGGTGTATTTCCCTGGGCGGCAAGCGGCCGCGCGTTAAGTATTGGGCGGGATGAAGGGTTGACGAAAATTCTTGTGGATGAAGCGACACATCGTGTATTGGGCGGTGCGGCGGTTGGCCCGAATGCTGGCGAATTGATGGGTGAGATTGGTCTTGCGATTGAAATGGGCTGCGATATTGAAGATGTGAGTTTGACGATTCATCCGCACCCGACATTATCAGAAACGGTTGCAATGGCAGCGGAAGTGTTTGAAGGCACCATCACGGATTTATATTTGCCAAAGAAAAAAGTCGAGACAACAGCGGCGTGATTGAAATTATAGGAAGCTTAAATGAGAAAAGCTGCTGAATCAGACATTCCTCGCCTGCTTGCGATTGAGCATGCTACGCAAATTTCACCCTGGAGCGAAGACATTTTCCAGCGCTGCTTATCATCAGGATGTGATTGCTGGGTTGTTGAAGAAGCCGGCCAGATTATTGCATTTATTATGTTATCCTCATCCATTACCCAGGAAAGTCACATTTTAAATTTGTGTGTCGATCCGAATTACCAACGAAAAGGCTACGCTGAAAATTTATTAAAATTTGCTATCTCAAAAGCAAAATCTCAAGCGATGGGAATTGCTTATTTAGAAGTGCGGCGTTCAAATCACAAAGCCATTAATTTGTATCATAAGCTGGGATTTGTTCAGATAGGCGAGCGAAAAAATTATTATCCGGCAGAAAAAGGTAAAGAAGATGCGTTGATATTCGCGCGGGATTTAAGTGTGTAATCCTTAGAGCCTGTTTAAAATCTCTAAATGATTTTAAAACTTCGTCTTAAACGAAATCTTCTCATTAAAAAATTCAACAAAATTGCTCACGTATAGTCAAATACGCTCCGCATTTTGTTGAATTTTTTAATGAGAATCCTTCATTTAATACTCGTTTTAAAATCTTTAGAGATTTTAAACAGGCTCTTATCAAACTTTCGATCCGGTGGTGCAGAAGCCGTGTTTGTCCTACGAAAAACTTGTAACAGATCAGTGGGTGCCAAATACACTGTCATGCCAGCATGCTTTTAGCTGGCATCCAGTGACTTTAAAGACGCTGGATGCCAGCTAAAAGCATGCTGGCATGACAG
>DATIJV010000150.1:0-7745 GCA_035478255.1 Gammaproteobacteria bacterium | reverse complement strand
TCCAGGTTTTTAAAAGCCTGGATTGCTTCGCCGAAAAGCACGGCTCGCAATGACGAGTTTCAATTTAGCAGCATGCTGGCATGACAGCGCAAGCAAAAATAAAGCAGGTCATTTTACCATAATTTAAGATTTTTTTGATAAAATCATTTTATGAAGAAAAAGCCTGATAATTCTGAAGAAAAAGAACTTTTCCGCGCATGGCTGCGGGGCGTTAAACCATTGACCCACACCAAAGTCGAAACACAAAAAAACCCCCTTTCCAGTCCGCGCCGGCAAGCAGTCATCCAAGAACCTCCTTCCGCGGATTTATTATTTTCTGACTATGAAAAATTTGAATCCGTAAAAAGCGAAGATTTTTTAGAATTTGCCCGACCCGGCCTTCAACACAAAGTGCTTCGCAAAATGCGTCAGGGTCAATATAATCCCGAAGGGATTTTAGATTTGCATGGAAAAACTGTTACTGAAGCACGTGAATCTCTCAGTACCTTTCTGCTACAATGCGAGAAAAAAGGTTTAAGGCATATTTTAATTATTCACGGCAAAGGAAGACAAGGCGATACACCGGTTTTAAAAAATAAATTAAACAATTGGCTGCGCCAGATAGAACAAGTTATTGCATTTTGTACCGCCATCCCTAAAAATGGCGGCAGCGGCGCGGTGTATGTATTATTGAGGGCAAAGCATTGACGCAAAAAACAATTATCATTGGTATTGCTGGCGCTTCAGCTTCGGGAAAAAGCCTGTTGGCCAATACCATCGTAAATGAACTGGGTTCAGATCAGGTCGTCGTGATCTCGGAAGATTCTTATTACAAAGACCATAGTAATATTCCGTTTGAAGAACGAACCAAAATTAACTACGATCATCCCAATGCTCTGGATCATGAATTACTTTTCGAACATTTGCTGCAATTGCAAAAAGGCGAGCCGGTTAAAGTTCCTATTTATAATCACTCCATGCATCTTCGCGAAAAAGAAACGCGCACGATTGGGCAGCATACTATTATCGTTCTGGAAGGTATTTTGTTATTCGTCGAGCAAAAACTTCGAGACATTATGGATATCAGAATTTTTATGGAAACAGCACTTGATATTTGTCTGATACGACGCATGAAGCGAGATATGAATGAGCGTAAACGCTCATTTGATTCGGTGATTTCGCAGTATGAAGAAACAGTAAGACCGATGTATTTGCAATTTATTGAGCCATCGAAACGCTATGCGGATATTATCGTACCGCGCGGAGGCGGGAACCGGATTGCGATTGATATGATTAAAGCGAAGATGCGGGAATTATTAGGTAATTCAATTGAATAAGTAACAGGTTAAATATGGTAAAATATAACTCATAGCGAGACTTTCTTTAAGGAGTATCGCTCATGAAGTTATGCAGCAAAATAATGACTGGAGTTTCCCTCATCTGGACATGTTGTTTATTGCTCATCTGGGTCGCCATTGAATTATCTCATTATTTTTTACCCCTCCTCATTGCATTAATCGTTCTTTCAACTTTATTAACTTTCTGGTGTATCCATTTCTTGATCGTTAAAAATTTCAAAAAACTGAGCGCAGAACTCAGCGAAGCTCTTGCAAAAAATGACTTTACTCAACGCCTCACCGAAACAGGACCTGATGAATTTGTTTTTCTTTCTAAGCAATTTAATAAAATGCTGGATATCCTTGAAGCCTTTCATAAAAAATCCATCACTCGCTCTGACGAACAAATCAAAAAATTACAACAATCAAACATTGAACTCAAACGGGAAATTGAAGAACATAAATTAATTAAAAACGAATTAATTAGCCACAAAGAACATTTAATAAAACTGGCACATTACGACAATCTGACCTCTCTCCCCAATCGCGTATTTTTTAATGAAATGCTAAACAAAACTCTCAAGCACGCAAGCCGGCATAAAAATATGATGGGCATTTTATTTATCGATATTGATCGTTTTAAAAATATCAATGATGCACTAGGATACCCCAAAGGCGATTGGGTTTTACAAGAAATTGCAAATCGATTTTCAACTGTTTTACGTGCAAGTGATATTCTCGCGCGTCTTGGCGGCGATGAATTTATTATTTTGTTAAATGATATCGGCCATACAAAATTTGCAAGTCCAGTTGCAGAAAAATTATTACAAATCTGTTCCGAACCCATCAAAATAGAGCATCATGAATTTTCCCTGACTGCCAGCATTGGCATCAGCATTTATCCCAATGATGGTATATCACTTGAAGATTTACAACGAAATGCAGATATCGCAATGTATAATTCAAAACATGCGGGCGGCGGTGTTTTTCAATATTTTACGAAAAAAATGAATATCGAAGCACATGAACATATCAAAATGGAAGCAGCATTACGAAGAGCCATTAGCAATAATGAATTTGTTTTATATTATCAACCCAAACTTAATTTAAAAGATGGAAGTATTGAAAGTGTTGAAGCATTAATTCGCTGGGAAAGCTCTGAACTTGGTCTGGTCAATCCTTCACAATTTATTCCCCTGGCAGAAGAAACTGGCCTGATTATGCAAATTGGAGAATGGGCCCTGCGAGAAGCTTGCCGCGCAAATAAAGCCTGGCAGACAGAAGGATATCAACCTATTTGTGTCGCAGTTAATTTATCGCCTAAACAATTTTATCATCAGGATATCGCACAATTAGTTGTAAGTGTTCTTGACGAAACAGGACTAGATGCAAAATATCTCGAGTTGGAAATTACTGAAACTGCAGTCATGGATAATGTTGAATCTACGATTAAAAAATTAAATGATATTAAAGAAAGAGGCGTGCGCATTTCTGTTGATGATTTTGGAACAGGATACACATCTATCAATTATCTTAAAAAATTTCCGGTAAATATTTTAAAAATCGATCAGAGTTTTATAAAAAATATTCCGAGTAATCAAAATAATACTGCGATTACAAGTGCGGTTATTGCTCTAGCGCATATTTTAGGGATGAAAGTCGTGGCTGAAGGTGTTGAAACAGCAGAACAATTATTATATTTGGCAGACAATAATTGCGATATTGTGCAAGGGTATTATTTGAGCCGGCCTCTTCCCGAACAAAAAATTGTGCTGCAATTTCAAAAAGCGGAACATTTGGAAATCCTGCCTTTCTCTCCATAAGAATTTATACTGATGGTCTTTCTCCCCACCCACACCCCAACATTGTCTAATATATGATCAATTTTCGGGCCCCACTCCCCACGAACACCCCAAAAAGAGGTACGATAAATATATCAAACGAGGAAAAAATTACCATGACACCCAAAAAATCTCAGAAAATTGACAAACCTTATGAAAGTCATTACTGGGAACAACTGATTGAAAACTTTTTCTCACACCATTCAAAAATGTGGCTGGAAGATTTTGAAACCCAAAAAACTCATTATCAACACAAATATTTTTATAAAAAAATAATCCTAGATAATGATTTGATAAAGGCGATTCAAAAATTTTGCATCGAAAAAGAAATCACAATATTTTCGGTGATTAATGCTGCCTGGGCATTACTGTTAAATCGTTACACCACCAGCGATGATATTTTTTATGGAACAGGTCATTTTTGCAATAATCCTGAATATGATCCCATTCAAGCGGTATCTCCCCTCTTGCCCGTGAGATCAATTATTCATGAAGAAGAAACAATTGTTCAATACTTAAAAAATCTGAGTAAAGAATTAAAAAGTAACAACCGTAATTCTAAATCTTATGAATATTTTTTCGATAAGAATGACTTATTTCAAAATATATTTAATTATTTATTACTCTATCAAAAAAAAAGTAAATTTCCTAATTCTGACATTTCAGACAATATAAAAAAGATTGAGATAAATCCAAAAACTTATCCATTAGTTTTTCTGGTGCAAAATAAAAAACTGATAAAATTAGCATTATTATGCAATGAAGCGAGATTTTCAAAAGACAGTGCAGATAGCTTATGTGCACATTTCAAGGTTATTTTAGAAAAAATCATTGAAGATCCAGATCAACTCGTCACGCATTATTCCATTCTGACAAAAAAAGAAAGACAAACATTATTAAAAGTTCAAAAAAAATCACTAAGAATACATAATTCTCAAATAAAAAATGTAGCAATTCATGATTTATTTACCTATCAAGTTAAAAAAACACCGCAATATATTGCTATCGTACATGAAGATGAAATTTATACTTATAAACAATTAAACGATATTTCCAATCAAATAGCACATTTATTATCGCAAAAAAAAGTTCGTCATGGCGATACAGTAGCTGTATTAATGGAACGTAATCCGCTTTTGATTGCAACCATGCTTGCTATATTTAAAGTGGGCGGCATTTATGTTCCAATTGATACAAAATATACAGATGAAGATATCGAGTTTATTTTAAAAGACAGTAACACGCATTTAATATTAGTGAATAATACGAGACGATTACCCAAATCTGCGTTATACAAAGCAGTCATTATTGATAACAATCTTTCGGCTATCAAACATTTTCCTGAACAATTTCCCATCGCAAAATTAACTCATGACGATCAATTGGCTTATATTATTTATATGGCAGAGGCTACAGGCCAATTAAAAGGTGTGATGATCAAACATGCCAGTTTGGTAAACTTATGCAACTGGTACAAAACAAACTTAAATGTCTCTGTCAAAGACAGAGCTTCTCAATTTTCTTCTCCAGGATATGATAGATTTTTTTGCGAAGTGCTTCCATTTATTACGGCTGGCGCAAGCATTCATATTGTCAATGATAATATTAAATTTACACCTTCCGCGTTTTTTTTCTGGTTAGTCAAAGAAAAAATTACCATTTGCGATTTACCGACTGCTTATGCAAAAATTTTATTTAATGAAACATGGCCAGATAAATTGAGCTTACGAATTGTAAAAATTGGCGGAGAAACCTTGACGCATTATCCGTCACAAAAATTTCCATTTGACATCTGGAATACCTATGGACCAGTAGAAGCTGCTATCGAAACAACGTATGCCAAAATATATCAAGCCAATACACAGCCAGAAGCTGACAAATCAAAGCATATTTCTCCACCTATCGGAAAGCCCATCACAAACAGCGAATTATTTGTGGTAGATCAGCATATGGAATTAGCTCCAATCGGCAGCGTAGGAGAATTATTAATTGGTGGAATTAATGTATCTCCAGGTTATTTTAATCGTCCTCAGCTCACCAAAATAAAATTTATTAGAAATACTTTTAATGAAAATTCAGACAGTAAATTATTTCGTACCGGTGATCTGGTTCGTTGGCTAAAGGATGGAAATCTGGAATTGATAGGAAAACTGGATAATCAAGTTAAAATCAGCGGCTATCGGATTGATCTGAATGAAGTAGAAACTGCGCTTATTCAATATCCTGATGTGAATGAAGTTATAGTTTTATTAAAAGAATTATTGAACGGCCAAAAAACTTTAATTGCCTATCTTGTACCAAACCTTGACAGGATCAGAATACCTTATCAGGAAAGATGCTTGATTTCTTTTGGTGATTTTCATTATTTACAAACATTGACTGAGGATATTTCAAAATCTGGTGTTGCGATCACAGGCCCAACCGATGAGCTGGCTATTGGTCAAAATGTAAAACTTAATTTTAAATTACCAGGATTTAATGAAAGCAAATGGCTTACCGGTCAAATAATATGGCAAAGTGCTCAGCGTGCCGGGATTCAATTTGATCAAACAGAACAGCAAATTTCAATCCTGCAAAAAAGTATTCAGTATTTTCTTACTACACATAATTTAATGGATACTTTGCAAAGCTCAGCTGCAAAAAGAAGTCTACGCAGCGCTCTTAAAAATAAATTACCTTCACATATGATTCCTACGATATTTAGTACGCTATCGAAATTTCCTCTCACCTTCAATGGAAAAGTAGACTGGAAATCTTTGCCGCCTCCAAAAGATTTTGAACGTATTTTAGATCGAAGTTATGTTGAACCCAGAAACGCAACTGAGAAAAAAATATATCGTATGTGGCAGGAAATTTTAGGACAGGAAAAAATCAGTATTACAGATAATTTTTTTGATTTAGGCGGGAATTCTCAATTAATTGCTACATTATCAATAAAAATTTTAGAAAAATTTAACATTTCGTTACCAGAAAAAATTCTTTTTGATTTGCCGTTTATTCCGATCATGGCTGAATATATTAATTCACATGGAGAAAAATATACTTTTAAATCATCTGCGCAAGAAGATATTCATCGGGACGCCATTTTAAATGACGCAATCATTACAAACAGAATATGCAGTCAAACATTATCTCATCCGAAAGGAATATTATTGACAGGATCATCGGGATTTTTAGGAATATTTCTGTTAAAAGAATTGCTAGAACAAACCGATGCAAAAATTTATTGCTTAATTCGAAAAGGTAAATTTGAAAGTATTGCGACGCGTTTGTTAAATAATATTGAAAAATATGAATTAACCAGTGAAATTTCATTGGCCAATCGCCGTATTGTGATGATTCCAAGCGATATTGGTGATGATCAATTTGGCCTTCCGACAGAGCTTTATCATAACCTCGCCTCCAAAGTTGAATCAATTTATCACTGCGGCGCGCAAGTGAATGTTATTACTGCTTATACCAATTTACGACACAGTAATGTCCAGGGAACATTGGAAGTGATTAAATTTGCGTTACAGAAATTTGATAAACCCATTCATTATATTTCGACACTGGCTACAGCAAACAAATTTGATGAAGAAGGACGTTTGCTGGAAGAATTTCCTGATGCAAACAGTAGTCTCATTACCGGAGGATACACTACGAGCAAATGGGTTTCTGAGCGTCTATTAACGCAAGTCAAAAATCGCGGCCTTCCTGTTTCAATTTATCGTTCAGGTTACATTTGGGGGCAGTCTGATTCAGGCGTGACAAACATGAATGATGCATTGTTGTTATTAATTAAGGGTTGTATTCAATTAGGGTTTGCGCCTAACTGGAAAGAAAAAATAACAATTTTACCGGTGAACTTTGTCAGCAAAGCAATTGTGGGAATCTCATTACAACAAAAAGATAAATCGAGCGTGTTTCATCTGGATCATCCGACTGGAATAATGTGGACTGATCTTGTTTCATGGCTCAATACATATGGTTACAGTATAAAACTTTGTTCACATAAAGAATGGTTAGAAAAACTCATGCGGCTTACTCCTGAAAATGCGCTTTACCCATTTTTACCGCATCTGTTAGCAAAAAAAGAAGGGCCGAATTCTCCGGTAATTGATATGGATAATACAATGACTGCATTAAACAAAGCACATTTGTATTTTCCAGATATTAATAATCGGTTATTGGTAATTTATATCAGATATTTGTGTGAAGTGGGATTTTTGCCGGAGCCGGAAAATAAGAGGAAACAGATTTTTGTTTGAATAGACTCTGAGTAATGGTGGGCACGGCGATGAAGCTGCCTTTGCCCACCCTACGGCCGTAGTACACTGTCACATTAATTTTTAATACCTCCTTCCCCTTTCCCCTTCCTCCAAACGAAAAGCGCGTTTAGAGGAAGGGGGACGCTTCGGTACAGATGCGCTTAATTAGAACGTCCCCCTTCCTCCAAGTGCTCTTCTTGGAGGAAGGGGATAGGGCATAGGCATCAAGCTAAGGAATTTAGCCACCTTTCCAGCCCACGATTGGCGCGGGCTGTAAGGTAATAAGCAGTAAAAAAGACCAAAAAATTTTTCGTTACTTTTTTAGTAATAGCTCAGCC
>DATIJV010000149.1:0-3744 GCA_035478255.1 Gammaproteobacteria bacterium | reverse complement strand
CTGGATTGCTTCGCCGAAAAACACGGCTCGCAATGACGGCGAATAAATGCTTACATTAATACAAGGTCATACCTAAATGAATTTTAAGGTCTATATAACAGGCCCTCATATATTTGGAGTGACTTATGCCGTGGAATGAACCCGGTAACAACAATAACAACAATAACAATAAAGACCCTTGGGGCAATAAACGCGATCAAAATCCGCCGGATTTAGATAAAATTCTGGGAAACTTATTGCGTAAGCTGCGTGCTTTGTTTATTCCTAAAAAAGAAAATGGCAGCAGTGATAAAAATTCCTGGAAACCGTCAAATTCAAAAGAAGCAGGCTATATTGCAGGAGCGGTTGCCGGCGGATTGCTGGTTCTCTGGTTTTTGTCCGGTTTTTTTATTGTGGATCCTGCAGAAGAGGCTGTCATTTTACGTTTAGGAAAATACTCAGAAACCTTGCAGTCAGGATTGCACTGGTTTGCACGTTTTATTGAAACGAAATACACGATCGATGTGCAAAAGATTTATTCTTTCTCATTGCAGGGAGATTTTTTAACAAAATCATCTGATCAAAATGATTTGCAAACGATCCCTGTTGATAACACCAAAAAAACCGGCGTAGCAGACCAATCTAAAAATTTGGTCAATGTCGAGTTGAATGTTCAATACCGCATTCGCGATCCGCAAGCGTATTTATTTAATATCGTCAATCCCGATGACACGATTCAACAAGTTGCCTCCGGTGCATTATCCGATATCATTGGCACCATGAAACTAGATGAAGCCTTAACAACCGGCCGTGAATTTTTAAGCTCTGCAGTGCTAGAACGCTCTAAACAAGTCTTAAAAAATTATAATTCGGGTTTGGAAGTTTTAGCGGTGACTTTACGAAAAGTGCAAGCGCCTGATCAAGTCCAGGCAGCCTTTAATGATGTGAATCGGGCTGATCAGGATCGATCAACTTACATTCAGCAAGCACAGGCATATGCGAGTAAAGTTGTGCCTATCGCGCAAGGTGTTGCTGCGCGCACCCTGGCTGATGCCAATGCTTATCAACAGCAAGTTGTATTGGGTGCGCAAGCGAATGTTGCGCGATATCAGGCATTGTTGAAGGTTTATGCCAGTTCGCCCGATGTGACGCGGGAAAGAATGTATCTTGATACCATGCAAACCATTTTACAAAATACGACCAAAGTGCTCGTTGATGTTAATGCAGGCAATAATTTGTTGTATTTACCTTTAGATAAATTATTAAAACAACCCATAGCCGAAAATAAAAATCTTCCGAATGGAAGTTCCAGCATCGGGGAGATGAAACCATGACGCCAGCCCGAATTGTCGCAGCTTTGATTGCTGCCTTATTTTTATTAATGTGCAGTTTAAGTTTTTTTACCGTGCAGGAAGGTTCAGCCGGATTAATTTTGCGTCTCGGGAAAATCGTTCTGGTTTCTAAAACAAAAGAACCAGAGATTTTGCGTCCTGGTTTGCATGTGAAGATTCCACTCATCGATAAAGTCCGTATTTTTGATATGCGAATGCAGGAGTTGGCTGCGACCGGTTCCCGTTCTCTGACTGTTGTGACCAAAGAACAGACTTATCTCGTCGTTGAATATTTTGCAAAATGGCATATTAATAATCTGGCTCGATTTTATACGAGTACCGGCGGTAGTATTACTTGGGCAGAAACACTTCTCGAACAGCGATTGAATGATATCGTGCGTGCGGAATATGGCCGGCGCACGAGTGATCAAGTCATTTCTGCGGGCCGTGCAGATTTAATGCAAGCTATTCGTGAACAGGCTGATACGGTTGGCAAAGACCAGGGGATCAATGTGATCGATGTCCGCATTCAGCAAATTACTTTGCCGCCCGATGTGATGGGATCTGTTTTCAAGCGTATGGAAACGGAACGTAAGCAGTTTGCGGAAGCTAAACGCGCAGAAGGCATTGAAAAATCAGAAGAAATACGCGCACTTGCCGACCAGAAAGTTTCTGTGATCAAAGCCCAGGCTTTAATGCAGGGCGCTTCCATTCGAGCGAAAGGTGATTTGGATGCAGCAGAAATTTACGCACAGGCGTATAATGCAAACCCTGGTTTCTATTCTTATTATCGAAGCTTGCAGGCTTATGAAAATAGCTTTGCGCATAAATCGGATATATTGATATTAAAACCGGAAGGGCAATTCTTTAGCTATTTTCATAATTCTAAAAACGGTATGGCTGTAGTGGGTAAGAGGTGAAAACACGCATGAGCAAAAGTCTTATCATTCTCGGCGCTCAATGGGGTGACGAAGGCAAAGGTAAAATTGTTGATTTACTCATGGACCAAGCTTCCGTTGTCACCCGTTTTCAAGGCGGCCATAACGCTGGCCACACATTGGTTATCAACGGTGAAAAAACCATTTTACGCTTAATTCCCTCCGGTATTTTACATGAGCATGTATTGTGTCTGATCGGAAATGGCGTAGTATTATCTCCCACGGCATTACTGCAAGAAATGGGCGAACTCGAACGAAAAGGTATTCCTGTCACTGAACGTCTTAAAATCAGCGAAGCCTGCACATTGATTTTACCTTATCATGTTGCGCTCGATCAGGCGCGTGAAAAAGCGAAAGGCAAGAGTGCAATAGGCACTACCGGCCGTGGCATTGGCCCTGCTTATGAAGATAAAGTCGCGCGTCGTGCATTGCGATTTGGCGATTTGTTTGATGAAAAACGATTTAGTGCAAAACTGGAAGAAGTGCTCGATTACCACAATTTCATTTTAGAAAATTATCACCATCACGATCCTATAGATTTTCATCAAATGCGTGATAGTGTGCTGGCATTGGTTCCTACTTTACGCTCCATGCGCGCAGATGTTTCTGCTCTATTGGCACAACATCGGGCAAAAGGCAGCAACATCATATTTGAAGGAGCGCAAGGTACCTTGTTAGATGTCGATCATGGGACTTATCCTTACGTCACATCTTCCAATACAGTTGCGGGAGCTGCAAGCGTGGGCAGCGGTTTTGGTCCGCGTTATTTTGATTATGTATTGGGAATTATGAAAGCCTATACAACACGCGTCGGTGCGGGCCCTTTTCCCACAGAATTAAAGGATGATATTGGCAAACGTCTGGCAGAACGCGGTAATGAATTTGGCTCAGTGACGGGGCGTCCGCGGCGCTGCGGCTGGCTGGATTTAGTCATTTTGCGCCGTTCGATTCAGTTGAATAGTTTTTCAGGGTTGTGCATCACTAAACTTGATGTATTAGATGGATTAGAGACTATTCGTGTGTGTACAAAATATCGGTTGCGCGGCCAGGAAATCATAGATTTGCCGACTGAAGCAGAAGATTTGGCTGCGTGCGAACCTGTTTATGAAGATTTTCCCGGCTGGAGTGAGTCAACGCTGGGAGCGAAGACATTTGCAACACTGCCTAAGAATGCACAAAATTATTTATTGCGGATAGAAAAATTTGCCGGCGTGCCGATTGATATTATTTCAACAGGGCCGGATCGAAATGAGACAATCGTTTTGCGGCATCCGTTGGCTGCGTCAGTGAGTGATCATGAGATGAATGCGTTGGTTTGAATATATTAATTTTTAATACCTCCTTCCCCTTTGCACTTGGAGGAAGGGGAAAGGGCATAGGCATCAAGCTAAGGAATTTAGCCACCTTTCCAGCCCACGATTGGCGCGGGCTGTAAGGTAATAAGCAGTAAAAAAGACCAAAAAATTTTTCGTTACTTTTTTAGTAATAGCTCAGCC
>DATIJV010000148.1:0-17220 GCA_035478255.1 Gammaproteobacteria bacterium | reverse complement strand
TAATGTCCGGGATCTACTTATCATTTGGGTGGATCCCGGACATTAACTCAGTCTAAATTCGCGAAAAGCGCGAATTAAGACTGAGTAAATTCCGGGATGACGCTCTAATCAGCTTTCGCTTAACTTAATGGCAGTGCCCCTTTCCCCTTCCTCCACATGCTTTTCGTGGAAGGCGCGGGTGTAAAATCTCACGCACAACCCATTGTCACCCTTCTCCAATAATGCGAGAATCCCTCCATCTTCGATTCTCATGGGTGAAGGATTATGGATACCCAAACCACAAGCAAACATTTTAAAAACACTGATACTGCTGCCGTAAAAATCCCGCCGCATTCTATCGAAGCCGAGCAATCTGTCCTCGGCGGACTTATGCTGGATAACCGCGCCTGGGACCAAATTGCAGATTGTGTTTCTGAAGCTGATTTTTACCGTCATGATCATCGTCTCATTTATCGCGTAATGAGCCGCTTGTCTGAACACAATAAACCTCTCGATGTTTTAACTGTGTCAGAATCTTTACGTGAATTGCATGAACTGGAAAACGCTGGCGGCGAAGTGTATCTTTTCGAATTAGCCAATAACATACCCAGTGTCGCGAATATTCGAGCTTATGCCGACATTGTCCGCGAACGTTCCGTTTTGCGTCAGCTTATTGCAGCAGCAAACGATATTGCAAGCCATGCATTTAATCCGCAAGGACGAACCAGTATGGATTTGCTGGATGAAGCTGAGCGGCAAGTTTTTGCTATTAGTGAAAAAGGTGCGCGTGGTGGTCCTGCCAATATTAATGAATTCCTGGCGAAAACCATGGAGCGAATTGATATGCTCGCGCATTCAAATGATCCGATTACAGGTCTTCCGACCGGTTATCATGATCTCGATGAAATGACATCTGGGCTGCAATCTTCAGATTTAATCATTGTGGCTGGCCGCCCTTCAATGGGTAAAACCGCATTTGCCATGAATATCGCAGAAAATGTCATTATGAAAAGTAAACTGCCGGTATTGATTTTCAGTATGGAAATGCCGGGTGAATCCATTGTGATGCGTCTTCTGTCTTCCCTTTCCCGCATTGATCAATTAAAAATTCGTACCGGAAAAATCGAAGAACAGGATTGGCCGCGTGTTATGTCGACTGTCAGTATGTTATCCGAATCACCCATGTTTATTGATGATAGTCCAGCCTTAAGCCCGGTTGAGCTGCGTGCGCGTGCTCGTCGTGTGGCAAAAGAACACGGGCCCCTTGGCATGATCGTTATCGATTATTTGCAATTAATGCAAGTTCCAGGGTTTAATGAAAATCGCACGGCGGAAATTTCAGAAATTTCGCGCTCGCTTAAAGCTTTGGCGAAAGAATTACATGTGCCAGTCATCGCTTTATCGCAATTAAATCGCGGCCTTGAGCAACGGGCTGATAAGCGTCCCGTCATGTCAGATTTGCGCGAATCAGGTGCGATCGAACAGGATGCTGATTTAATCGTCTTTATTTATCGAGACGAAGTTTACAATGAAAATAGTCCTGATAAAGGCACAGCAGAAATCATTATTGCCAAGCAGCGTAACGGTCCAATCGGCAAAGTGCGTTTAACATTCCTGGGACAATACACGTGTTTTGAAAATTTTACGCGGCATACTTATGACGCGCCCTACTAAAATTATTATTAATCTGGCTGCTTTACAGAATAATTTACAACAAGTTCGACGGATGGCGCCCGCGAGTTCCATTATCGCCATGGTAAAATCCAATGCATATGGTCATGGAATTGAGCGCATAGGACGAGCCTTGCCTGATGCGGAAGCATTGGGTGTGGCTTGCTGCGAAGAAGGATTAATGCTGCGCGCGGCGGGCATAAAAAATCCTGTGGTATTGATGGAAGGTTTGTTTACCGCAAGTGAGCTCGATAAAGCGATCAAAAACCATTTTATTTTAGTGGTCCACCATTCTTCTCAAATCGAAATGCTGGAAAAACATTCTGGGCAGAATGCAATTTCCGTTTGGATAAAAATTGATACAGGAATGCATCGTCTTGGATTTAAACCTGAAGAAGCTTTGGGAATATACCAGCGTTTGATGAATTGTGACTCGGTCAAAAAGCCCCTTGGTTTGATGACGCATTTTGCGGAATCTGATTCGCTCGAACGCGCACCGACGCTTAGGCAAATCGAAATTTTTAATCATGTGACGAAAGATTTACCTGGGCCTCGCAGTTTAGCGAATTCTGCGGGTGTGATTGCCTGGCCTTCTGCTCATGCAGAATGGGTGCGTCCTGGGATTATGTTGTATGGCGCATCGCCTTTTGCAGGGCATCGCGGTGTTGAGCATTTTTTAGAACCTGTCATGACGCTCACTTCAGAATTGATTGCCATTCATCATTTGACTAAAGATTCGCGAGTGGGGTATGGCGGAACTTGGACTTGTCCTGAAGATATGCGAGTTGGCGTGATTGGGATTGGTTATGGCGATGGTTACCCGCGTCATGCGCAAAATGGTACGCCGATATTAGTGAATGCTCGTCCGTGTCCTTTGGTGGGTCGTGTTTCGATGGATATGATAACAGTTGATTTACGTACTCAACCGGAAGCCAAAATAGGTGATCCAGTCATACTGTGGGGCGCGGGATTACCGGTTGAAGTCGTGGCAGAATATAGCAATACAACGGGTTATGAATTATTGACACGTATTACTCAGCGGGTGCATGTGGAAATCATGCAGTTTTAAAAAAACATTTTTTATGGAACTGATATGCCAACAAAAAACCCTCGAATCAACATTACGTTAGAAGAATCAACCGCTGGTCTTCTGGCAAATTTAGCTGAACATGAGCAAAAGTCTATTTCTAGCCTTGCAAAAGAGCTTATATTAGAAGCATTAGAATGTCGTGAAGATATGGCGCTTTCAGTAATTGCTAAAATTCGTGATGTTTCAAAATGAAATATCCGTTATATGCGTTCCAATAGGTGGACAATGTTCATTATCATATTGCTCTAAATTTTCGCCAATGATTTGCATGACCTCTGCTAAAGGATGTGTAGCATTTCCTTTAACTGTATCAATTAATTCATCCAGTATTTTTTCAAGCATAGCGTACTCTTTGGCATTGCGCGGCCTTTTAAATGCAGAAATAGGCAAATGAAATTCACGTGATGATTTTTGATCTACATAATCAATTTTTAGGGCTGTATTCATAATTTACCTCTACGTAATTTCTCTTGATTAAACTCTTTGCTATATTCAGCTTGATATATACTGACTTTCAATCAGAAGATCAAAAATTTTTAAAATAATCAACAGCCTCATGCAACGATTGCGCAGCAAGTACCTGCATTCCTTCAATAAAATCTTTAGGCGCATTTGCATGCGGAACAATTGCGCGTTTAAATCCATGTTTTGCTGCTTCCCGCAATCGTTCCTGCCCGCCTTGTACGGGACGAATTTCACCTGCTAACCCGACTTCCCCAAAAATAATCACATCCTGTGGAATAGGGCGGTTACGCAAACTGGATAAGACTGCCAGGAGCAATGCCAGATCACCGCCCGTTTCTGTCACCCGCACGCCGCCTACTGCATTTACAAAAACATCCTGATCAAATGTCGCAATTCCGCTGTGTCGATGCAGCACAGCAAGCAGCATGGAAAGACGCTGCAAATCAAGGCCTACACAAACACGTCGAGGATTCGCCATATGACTTTGATCTACCAGAGCTTGCACTTCAACAAGCAAGGGCCTTGTTCCTTCTTTTGTCGCCATAATGACACTGCCCGCAACCGGTTTTTCATATCGCGATAAAAAAATCGCAGAAGGATTATTGACTTCGCGCAGGCCCTTGTCAGTCATTGCAAAAATGCCTAACTCATTTACTGCGCCAAATCGATTTTTAATTCCGCGAATCAAACGATAGCGGCTATCCTGCTCGCCTTCAAAATACAGTACGGTATCAACCATATGCTCGAGCACGCGCGGTCCTGCAAGCGTGCCTTCTTTTGTCACATGACCTACCAGAAATAAAGCTGTTTGCGTTTGTTTGGCAAATTTGACTAATTGTGCTGCGCTTTCTCGAACCTGACCCACGGCACCGGGTGCTGATTGAAGTAAATCCGTGTGCATAGTTTGAATAGAATCAATGACCAGAACACGCGGCTTTTCTTTTTGAGCATGTTTTAAAATGCGTTCAACATGTGTGTCAGCGAGTAATAATAAATTATCTTCAGGCAATCCGAGACGCCGCGCCCGCAGCGTCACTTGTTGTAAGGATTCTTCGCCTGTGATGTATAATACTTTCAATTGCTGACTGAGATGGCACAAGGTTTGCAAAAGTAATGTCGATTTACCAATGCCCGGATCGCCGCCAATTAACACGACCGAGCCCATCACAAGCCCTCCGCCTAAAACACGGTCTAATTCTTTCAATCCAGTTGCTAAGCGTGCTTCTTCTTCCTCTAAAGTGATGTCACTCATTTGAGTGATGGCAGGTTCACCGACAGCATAACCTTGGTAGCGCGGATGGCTTGCAGTTTGGGTCACTTCTTCAATGAGTGTGTTCCAGGTACCGCACCCCAGACACTGGCCAGACCATTTAGGAAATTGACTCCCGCATATCTGACAAGTATGCATAATCTTAGTCTTGACTGTCACGACTAATCCTCAGCTAACAAATGAATGGCAGAAGAATCCAGTTCACCATGTCCTTTGAGTACAAGACGATCCAGTATATGCATGGCTTGGTTCGCACCGGGTAAATCGACACCCATTTGATGCGCCTGTTCCAGAGCAAGATGCATGTCTTTGCGATGTAAAACAGCTTTAAATCCTGGTTTGTAATCATTTTCCAGCATGCGTTGCCCGTGAATTTCCAGAACACGGCTGCTGGCAAAACCGCCCATCAAAGCTTCACGTACTTTAGCGGGATCAATACCGGATGCTTTTGCCAGGAGAAGCGCTTCACTGACGGCAATGATCGTTTCAGCGATAATAATTTGATTGCAGGATTTGGCAATTTGCCCTGCGCCATGATCGCCAATATGGATGATGCGGCTCCCCAGTTTTTTTAAAATGGGTCGAACTTTTTCCAGAATTTCGGATTTGCCGCCAACCATAATGGAAAGTGTTCCCTCAATCGCGCCTTTTTCTCCACCCGAAACAGGGGCGTCTAGCATTTCAATCTGGTTTTTAGCCAATTGCGCGGCGAAACGTTGGGTAGCTCCGGCTGAAATGGTGCTCATGTCGATGACGATGCAGCCAGGTTTGGCGGAATCAATTAATCCTTTTTTGCCATTTAATATGTCATCGACATCGGCGGTTGTGGGTACGATCGTAATAATTACGCCGACGCCGGATGCGGCTAATTCTTTTGGCGAGGAATATATTTTTGCACCTTCTTTGATGAGAGGTTCTGCGACTTCAACTCGACGAGCGTAAACAGAAACAGGATAACCCGCGCGTAACAGGTTGGTTGCCATGGGTTTGCCCATGATGCCCAGACCAATGAATCCGATATGTTGCATAAATCATTTCCTTATTTTTTGCCCTTTCAGCGAACTCCACGAAAAGCGTGGATGTAGGGTGGGCAAAGGCATGTTTTTCGCCGTGCCCACCTTAATAAAGTAGGAACGATATTAACTAACGACTTGCCATGAACCATCCGGTTGACGGCACGCTGTTCCATAAACTTGTTGTTTTTTACCCGCAATATTCGCAACTGAACGGTATTCGCGGCAATACTGGTTTCCATCTACCGTCACATTTTTAGTCGGAGTCACGGAATAATCAGTGCCAGTCTTTTGATTTTGCCAATAAGCAGGCTGGCCGACTGAATTACTCTCCAAAGCCTGATTCATTTTCATTCGATCCGTATCATCCATATTTTTACCGATCGCGCCGCCAATCAAGGCACCTGCGAGTGCGCCTGCACCTACAGCGACTAATTTACCGGTGCCGCCGCCAAACTGACTGCCCACGAGGCCCCCAATTACACCGCCTGAAACAGTTCCTACATCCTGTTTGGTCATGTCTGCGCATCCGGCTAGGGAAATACTGGTTATCAATACAATTAATGCAATAGCTATTTTTTTCATCTGTTACTCCAACGAGTTGTATGTCTTTAAGTATGAAGCGTTATTTTATACCGGCTTTTTATTCTACGCCAACTTTTTTGAGCAAAATGAAATCAAGTTTTTCGTTGAATAAATTCTAAAGGCGCTGGGTTTCCATATGCTTCTAGATTTTTGATACCTCCTTCCCCTTTCCCCTTCCTCCAAGAAAAACACTTGGAGGAAGGGGGACGCTCTAATTCAGCGCATCTGTATCGGAGCGTCCCCCTTCCTCCACATGCTTTTTGTGGAGTTCGGTGCAAGGGGAAGGAGGTATTGTTATTCTGGTTTAACCCGCGCTTCCAGCTCAGTCAATAACGGCGCTAGTTTTTTTATCTGCCGATGCTGCACCAAACGTCCCGCCCAAATAATCGTTTTCAAGTCATTCAAGGCAGTATCAAAATCATCATTTAACACTACATAATCATACTCAGAAACATGCGAAATAGTTTCCTGGGCATCAGCCAGACGTTTGCGAATAATATCAGCCTGGTCTTGATTACGCTGCATCAAACGCTGTGACAATGCCTCAAGCGAAGGCGGGAGAATAAAAATACTGATGCAGGAAGGCAAAAGTTTTTTAATTTGCTGAGCGCCTTGCCAGTCAATTTCCAGAATGACATCCATTCCGCCTCGCAATGTTTCTTCAACCCATGCGCGCGATGTGCCATACATATTATTAAACACTGTTGCATATTCGAGAAATTCATCACGCAAAACCATTTGCTTAAATTCAGGCTCATGGATGAAGTAATAATTGATCCCATGAATTTCTGCGGGTCTGCGTAAGCGCGTGGTGTGAGAAATGGAGACTGTAATATTCGATAAAGAATCTACTAATGTTTTGACCAATGTTGTTTTGCCTGTGCCAGAGGGCGCAGAAATAACATAGAGATTCCCGAGTTCAGCCATTTACTTAACCTGTTTTATCACGCGATCAATAATCGAAGTCGTGGAAAGATTTTTTATTTCACCCAACACACGAACATCACCGCCATATGTTTGAACAATACCTGCACCAACTACCTGATCAGTCGTATAATCGCCGCCTTTCACCAGCACATCCGGTTTTAATAATTTCAATAAACGTTCGGGCGTATCATCCTGGAAAGGCACGACCCAATCCACCACACCTAATCCAGCCAGCACCGCCATACGTTGCAGAGTATTATTGATGGGACGTCCTGTTCCTTTGAGTCTTTTCACGGATTCATCATCATTTACCGCAACAATCAAAAGGTCACCTAATTGTTTAGCCTGCTGCAAATATGTCACATGACCAGCATGCAATATATCAAAGCATCCATTGGTAAAAACAATTCGTTTGCCTTGGGTTCTTGCTTCACTGATAGCTATCAATAATTGCTCATCATTTACAATTCCAGACGAAATAATTGTCGTGTCTTTTAACGCAGCTTGCAGCTCGGGCAGACTGACGGTTGCAGCGCCAAGTTTCGCAACGACAAGGCCCGCGGCGAGATTGGCGAGCATCATCGCTTGCGGTAAGGTTGATCCGGCTGCGAGCGATGCGCCTAATACAGCAATGACTGTATCGCCCGCCCCTGTCACATCAAATACTTCGCGCGCATGAGCAGGAAAATGTAATTCTTCTGCATCTTGCTGAATCAATGTCATGCCGTGTTCACCGCGTGTCAACAATAATGCCTGAATATCATATTTTTTCAGTAATTCCTGGCCTTTTTTTATGATTTCCTGTTCGTTGTGACAGGGCCCTACAATCGCTTCAAATTCTTTAAAGTTGGGCGTGATGATATCTGCGCCGTGATAAATGGAAAAGTCAGCTCCCTTGGGATCTACCAGCACAGTGATCCCTGCCTTTTTTGCTAATTGAATCAATTGGGGTGCGCAAATGAGAGTACCTTTTCCGTAATCAGATAAAATGACCAGTTGAGTTTCTAACAAGCCTTTGGCGTAATAATCGATGATTTTTGACGGATCAAACGCAGGAAATGTTTCTTCAAAATCCATGCGGATGAGTTGTTGATGACGGCTGATGACACGATGTTTGGTGATGGTGGGAATGCCTGCCAGACAATGAATATCATGGCTGATAGAAGCCGCAGCGAGTTGTTCGGTCAGGATACGTCCTGTATCATCTTTGCCGATAACTCCAATTAAAGAAGTCTGGACGCCAAGTGCTGCAGTATTTAATGCGACATTGCCTGCACCGCCCGGACGTTCATCTATTTGCCTGATATTAATAATTGGAACAGGAGCTTCGGGGGAAATGCGTGCGGCATCGCCAAACCAATAGCGGTCCAGCATAAGGTCGCCGATGACTAAAACAGAAGCTTTGTTAAATTCAGGGAATTGATTCTTCATTAATTTTGATTTATACCTCTCGCAGATGAGTTTTAGGTTTTTTAGCATCTCTCGCAATCTGAGCGCTAAAAAACCTAAAACTCATCTGCGAGAGGTATATCTAATAAAATTGCGTAAGTTTATCATAGTGCTCATATCATTTGGTAATGATATTTTTTAGGGAAAACACATGGCATCCACTTTTCGTTCCGCATTAGACGCAATCATCATTTTTTTCTGCGGACTGATTTTATTTACATTCGGATTGTATCATCAGGAAATTATCAGTTTTGAATCACGTTTTTACTTGTTCGCGCTCGAAATGTGGCGGCATGGGGTAACCCTATTTCCTACAACTTATCATGCACCTTATCCTGATTATCCTGTCACTTCGACTTTATTAATTTATTTGAGCGCAAAATTATTCGGTGGATTGAATAAATTCACTGCGGTTTTACCCAGTGCTATCGCGGCGGGATTTTCCTTATCTGCTACCTATTTGACAGGTGCTTTACAAACGCGTCGTTGGGGTTGGTATGGTGCAGGTTTTTTAATATTTACTCTCACTTTTTTAACCGAAGCGCGCACAATTTCTTTGGATATGTATGTGACAGCTTTCACATCCTGGATATTTTATTTCGCATACAAAGCAAACTTACAAGAGAAAACATTTCCCTGGATTAAAGTTTTGTTATTGTTAGTGATGAGTTTTGCAGTGCGCGGACCTGTTGGAATGGTCATTCCAGCCAGCGTCATCTGGATTTTTTATTTCCTGGAAAAAGATTGGAAATCGCTGATTTTGCTGAGTATAACAGGCTTATTATTGTTATTGTTTTGCACGGGCATGTTGCTGCTTGCAGCATATTGGGATGCAGGCGCGCAATTTTTGCAGAAAGTTTTAACGATGGAAGTGTCAGGTCGTTTGCAAGAAAACCAGACACCTGCTTATTATTTTTATTTTGTTGAAAATATCGGTGCGTACGCAGTCACCTATCTTCTGGCCATTTTGGTAGTGCTTGGCTGTTTTCCAAAAATCATTCAGCGTGATGTGTCATCGCATATGCGATTTTTGCGTGCATTAATAGCCTGGGTGTTGATTATTATGATTGGCTTAAGCATTCCAGCCGATAAAAAAGTACGTTATATTTTACCGATTGCACCTGCGCTTGCGCTTATTTCTGCTTATCTTTTTATTTCTCTCAAAAATAAATATTTGCAGCGGCTCAAAAAAGGATTTTATTTAATTTGCTGGATTTTTCCTTTATTGGCGTTGGGTGTGTTGTCTTTCCTTTATCAAAAGCAAGTCAATTTGAATTATGGTATGTTGTCGGTCTCTCTAATTTTTCTGCAATTAGTGATGCTGATTTTACAGAATAAAGATGCTGTTTTTTTTCTGGCAGTATTCACTTTTTTTCTAGTGAATGTTTTTGTGGTGGAAAAAATAAATCTGGATTCAAATCGCGCGCGCGATTTTGTGCAATATGTCGAAAAATTGCGTGCAGCACAGCATGCGAAATTAGGTTTTTATCGTGAAGGGAAAGATGGCTGGGTGATAAAATATTTAATTAATATGCAGCAGGAAGATAATCCTGTTTTTATTTCTGATATAAAAGATGTACACGATGTTTTTATGATTACTTCAGAAGAAAATATTCAAACATTGCCGTCGGGTTCTTTTAAAATTATTGCGACTGGAAAAATTGGCCATGACAAAGTAGTGGTATTTCAATAAATACGCGGCTCGCCTTTCGGGCGCGTTTTGAAACGTTTATATTGCCAGACATATTGTTCGGGTTTTTCGCGAATGGCATGTTCTAATGCGGCATTCAGTCGGGCTGCATCATTTTGCAAATCATCTGTTGGAAAATTTTCAATCGGCGGATATAAAATAACATCATAATTAAAATTATCATCGCGCCGAAAAAAACTGATCGGAATGACTGCTGCATGACTCATGTTGACCAAGCGTGAAACCGAGGTCAAACAGGAGGTTTGTACTCCAAAAAAAGGTGCGAAAACATTATTTTTTTTGCCGCCGTCAATATCGTATGCATACCAGATAGCGATATTGTTATTGAGTGCACGAATTAATTCACGAACACGGTTGCGGGGAATGGCTTGTGAAACATATTTTTGACGAAAGCGTTCCTGAATAAAGGCAATCAAACGTTTTTTGTGCGGACGATACATCACGGCAAAGGAATAATGCATGCCGAGCAATCGACCGACCATTTCAAGGCAGGTAAAATGCGGCCCGAGCAGAATAATGCCTTTGCCTTTTGCAAAAGCCTGTTCGACATATTCCATGCCATGAAGGGTAAATAAATGTTTGAGTTTTTCATCAGGCAGCCACCAAGCCATGGCTGCTTCAATTAAGCCTATGCCTAAAGAGGCAAAATTATCTCTGGCAAGTTTTTGTTGTTTTTCAGGAGACAATTCAGGAAAGCACAGTTTGATATTGACTTCCGTGATATGTTTGAGCTTACTGGGAAAGCAATAGAGTAATTTGCCAATACCTTTGCCGAGACCTAATCGGAGCCGTACGGGTAAACGAGTGATGAGCCACAATATGCCGATGCCAAACCAGGCTGGCCAGTAGATCGGGTTGATTAATTCAAAATGTTTTTTCATAGGAGGGGAATTATATACCTCTCACTGATAATTTTTAGGTATTTCTAGCATCCCATCTGCGGGTTATCTTGTACACTAAAAAATGCTTGCATAGAAAGAGCTATGCGCGCATTTTTTAGTGCACAATCTAACCCACATCTGGGTGCTATAAACACCTAAAAATCATCAGTGAGAGGTATAATTCATGCAGGAAAAAATATGTATTCACGTTTTTGTATCAGGGAAAGTTCAAGGGGTGTGGTTTCGTGCATCGACTCAGGATAAGGCAAAAGACTTAGGTTTAACGGGTTGGGCACGTAATCTGGCCGATGGGCGGGTTGAAGTGATTGCGTGCGGAGAGAGAGAAAAAATTGATGAGTTGTGTGAGTGGTTGAAAGAGGGGCCGGAGTTGGCGCAGGTGAGTGAAGTGCTGCGGGAAGAAATTGAATGGCAGGAGCATGAGCGGTTTGGGGTTAGATGATCCGACGTTATTGAATAAAACGAAGGTAAAAAAATCGTAAGTATTCGGTGAGATATAAAATTTTCGTATTTTTTGTTTTTTTACCTCCTTCCCCTTTTTTGTTTTTTTACCTCCTTCCCCTATCCCCTTCCTCCACAAAAAGCATGTGGAGGAAGGGGGACGCTTCGATACAGATGCGCTTAATTAGAACGTCCCCCTTCCTCTAAACGCGCTTTTCGTTTGGAGGAAGGGGATAGGGGAAGGAGGTCAAAATAAAGAACCACGAGACTGTCACCGAATACTTACAAAAAATCAAACCTCAATCATTTCAAAGTCATCTTTTGCCGCACCGCATTCAGGGCATTGCCATGTCAGTGGCACATCTTCCCATCGCGTACCTGGTGCGATTCCATCATCCGGCCAGCCTTTTTCCTCATCATAAATATAACCACACAGCAGGCACATATAACGCTTGTACGACATTTCCTATTACTCCACGATTATTTTGAGCTTGATTTTAACTGACTAAGCGTATAAAAACCATTCTATACCTTGCGCGGCCATAATTTGAGGTTTTTAGCGCTTAGATGTAAGCCAGATTGCATGGGAAAAAATACGCGCATAGTTATTCATATGCAAGTATTTTTTCCCATGCAAGATGGCTTGCAGATGAGATGCTAAAAACCTCAAATTATAGCCGCGCAAGGTATAATATAGGAGATTTTTATGAACCAATCAGCTGAATTATTTACACGTGCCGAACAACACATTCCCGGCGGAGTCAATTCGCCTGTTCGATCATTCAATGGAGTAGGCGGCAAGCCTCCTTTTATTCAATCCGCGCGCGGAGCCTATGTCATCGATGCAGACAATAAAGAATATATAGATTATGTCGGATCTTGGGGGCCCATGATCGCAGGTCATGCTCACCCTCACATCATCAATGCAGTCATTGAAACCGCAAAAAATGGATTGAGTTTCGGTGCTCCGACCGAGCTTGAAATTCAATTGGCAGAAAAAGTATGCGAGCTTATGCCTTCCATTGAAATGGTACGCATGGTGAACTCCGGTACTGAAGCCACTATGAGCGCGATTCGACTGGCGCGCGGCTTTACTCGACGCGATAAAATCATCAAATTTGCAGGATGTTATCACGGTCATGCCGATTCATTGTTAGTGCAAGCAGGTTCCGGCGCATTAACTCTAGGTGTGCCAAGTTCTCTGGGTGTTCCTGAAAGCATAGCGCAACATACTTTAATTGCTGAATTTAATCGACTGGACACTGTGCAAAACTTATTTGAAAAATTTAAAGATGATATTGCAGCTATTATAGTTGAACCTGTTCCTGGAAATATGAATTGTGTTCCACCTCTTCCCGAATTTTTGCCGGGATTACGTGCCTTGTGTGACAAATATCAAAGCGTATTAATTTTTGATGAAGTGATGACTGGTTTTCGCGTCGCTTTAGGCGGTGCAGAAGCTTATTATGCAGTCAAACCCGATTTAACGACATTAGGTAAAGTGATCGGTGGCGGCATGCCGGTTGGTGCATTCGGTGGACGTGCTGACATCATGCACTGTATCGCGCCATTAGGCCCGGTTTATCAGGCGGGAACATTGTCGGGAAATCCTATTGCCATGGCAGCGGGTCTGGCTAGTCTCGAATTAATTTCTGCTCCCGATTTCTTTTTGAAAATCACTCAAACTACAGAAAAACTTATGCAAGGTTTAAAAGAACGCGCTCATGCCGCGGGAATTCCATTCTGTACGACATCTGTTGGCGGTATGTTCGGATTATTTTTTACAAACGCAAAAGAAATTAAAACATTTGAGGATGTAAAAAAATGCGATATTGAGCGGTTTAAACAATTTTTTCATGTGATGCTGGAAGAAGGGGTCTATTTGGCTCCCTCGGCTTATGAAGCGGGTTTTGTCTCTTCGATGCATGGCGAGAGGGAGATTTTTAAAACCTGGGAAGCGTCTGAAAAAGCGTTTGAGAAATTTGCTAGAAAAATCAATGTGGTGTAATTAGTAATCGTTTTTACCCTTGTTGTGTAATATTTGCTATAATTTATAGTATATTATATATAAAACGAAGGGGTAAATTTTATGCGTTCGATGCGTGCAGTTCCTGTCATTAGCAAAAGTCCTGAAGTTACGAGTATTGAGGAGTTAGCGTATAAATTAGAACAACAAATAAGGACAGCAAGAGAAAACAAGATTATAGATGGGGACGTGCGTGATAAGTATTTGAAAGATCTGAAAACACTTAAAGGAAACGCTTTAGATGAGATTTCAAAGGGCGGCAGAGTTAAAGAAGATAGGGAATTATTTCACGATTTTGTAGGATCGCTTTCTGAGAGTTTAATATTGGCAACTAAAGCTAAAGCTGAAGCTAAAGCCTCTGAGACAAAAGAAGATCGAGCAGTACGAAAAGAAGCTGATCTTCAGCAAGCAATTATTGCTGCCTTGAAAACCTTATACGACTTAGATCCAGATGCCAAAAGAAAAGCTAAATATTCTACAAGAATGACGCAGGTGAAAGATGAGTTCAATGATGAAACTACTTCAGTGTGGGAATTGTATAAAGCCAAACTGAATATACGAATTATAATCTTACAGCAGTTTTTAGTAGCTGAAGGGCTTTTGCTAACTTTAAATGATAAAAAAGATTTAAAGGGCAAACCATTTCTTTCAGTTAAGGGAGACATTAAGCGTTTATCTGGAGTGCTATCAGACGCTTTGAATGAAGGTGATGCGGATAAACTTGAGCACTACATGAGAAAGTTCGAAGAATTTGTTTCATTTTATAGGGATATTGTAGAGAACGTTAGTCGCTGCCAGACCCATATGCAATACTTAATTGATTTAAAATTAGAAGAACCTACCCTTATGCAGGATTTGAGTGTTGCATTAATAGGTATAGAACCTAATACACCATCCTTATCAGCCGGTTTGAAAAGGTTGCTTAAGCGAATTGAGAGAGAGGCGTCAAAAGCTGAAGAAAAGGTTGGAGAATTAGAAAGAGTAAATAATATTGGAGAATTAAGAGATAAGCTTAATACGGAATTAACGTACTTAGTAGAGATAAAGAAGATAACTCCGGGTAAAAAAGTGGAAGCACTGAATGAATTTGCAGGTTTGTGGAAATCCTCTTTAATTGATATGTTGAAAAAAGGTGTCACATCTCCTGATCCTAGTAGCACAAAGCCGCTTAAAGACTTTGTAGGCGCATTTTCTCTGATGGCACAGGTAAACGCAGAGCTTAAAGCGAGAGAAGAAGAGTCAAAAAAAGCAGTCGAAGCTCAAGAAAAAGAAGCGTTAGCACAAAAAGCGAAAGAAAATGAAGAGCAAGTGAGAATAGCGAAAGAAAAAGAAGAGAAAGTGAAAATAGACACAGCTAAAAACGAGGAAGAGTCAAAAAGAATGGCACAAATGGCACAAAATGCCGTAGAAAACAGTTTAGGTAAACTCCGAGAAGTAATAGCGACACTTGGGGAAGATTATGCCATCTTACAAAAACTAGATCCAGCACGAAAAGAGCTTTATGCATATCAAAAAAAAGAAGTATTAGAGAGTGCGGAGATCAAAAGCTTTTTAAGTCCAGAGAAACCTAAGGATTTATTATCGGAAGAAGAAGAAAAACAAAACATTGATGAATTATCTAATAGTTTGACCTTTCATAGAAATGAAAAGCTCCAGCCAAGAAAAGAAATGTTAGAGACGTTTAAACAATACAAAGAACAATTGGAGCACTTAGATAGAACAGGGTTTTTCTCTTTGCAGGATGAGATTAAAGCGTTACCCGGAAAAATAAGCGAGTGTTTTCAGGCTACACACCAGTTAAAGAATCCAAAAGCTCAATATGGTAAATTCACGGAAGAATACAAACAGCGTGTTGTGTTTTGTTCACAGGTTTTACTTTGTGTTACAGATTATCAAAGTCGAATTGAACAGTTAGTGGAACTGCAGCCATTGGTAGATAGGGGGAGGATTCGTGATGAGTGGACGGAGCAACTAAGACTTTACATTGCTGATCCTAAGCAGGTCAGTGCTCATCCTCCTACAAAGATCGATGCTGCTGATGCTGCATTGATCACTAGACTGGAAAAGGCCATTGCGTTAATAGATGACAAGATCAAGGTTGCACAAAAGCAATCAGCTTCGCAGCCGCCATTGAGTATGCATTTTACAGCAGCACAACCACAATCTTCGTCTAAAAGAGATATAGAATTAAGGAGTGCTGTGGAAGAGTCAGAGGCAAAGTCTAACCCTAACCCTAAGAAGAAGCCTCCTTCTCCCGGTAATTCTTCTTTAGAATAAAGGTTTCACGACTGCTAATATAACAATCATAACCAAAAATATCGCTGGCACTTCATTCAGCCAGCGATAAAAAACCGCAGTATGTTTATTGCGGTTTTTTTTAAAATCATGCAGTAACTTGCCTAAATAGAGATGATAAAAAATCAGTAAAATGACGAGAACGAGTTTGACGTGCAGCCATTGTGATTGCAGATAACCGCTGAAATTAAAGCTCATCACCCATAAACCCAATAAAATAGTTAAAATCGCGCCGGGCGTGGTAATCATGTAAAACAGTTTATTTTCCATTGTTTTGAAGCGTTCCAGGCTGATAAGGTCTAGTGTTTCAGCATGATAAACAAACAATCTCGGCAGATAAAACAAGCCGCTAAACCAGGTAACCATGAAGATAATATGAAATGCTTTGACCCACAGCATGGGATTTCCTTTCGTATTTTTCCGGTATTATTATGTATAATGTTTTAAAAATACAGAGGTAGTTCGATGAGTGAGCCATTAATTTTTACAAAAAATGCTGCTGCCAAAGTTTGGGAGCTTATTCAGGAGGAGGGTAATTTCAACTTGAAATTACGGGTTTACGTAACGGGCGGAGGGTGTTCGGGATTTCAGTACGGATTTACGTTTGATGAAGTGATTAATGAGGGTGATACAATTGTGACGGAAACCGTCGATGAAGATGAAGATGAAGGTGAGGGTGAGGGCGGCCAGGCAGTGCAATTACTCATTGATCCGATGAGTTTTCAATATCTTGTGGGATCAGAGATTGATTACAAGGAAGATATTGAAGGTGCGCAATTTATTATTCGTAATCCTAATGCGAAAACAACGTGCGGGTGTGGATCGTCGTTTTCGGCGTAACTACTTAGATATCACACTAACATTAATTAATACCTCCTTCCCCTTTCCCCTTCCTCCAAGAAAAACACTTGGAGGAAGGGGGACGTTCTAATTCAGCACATCTATATCGGAGCGTCCCCCTTCCTCCAAGTGTTTTTCTTGGAGGAAGGGGAAAGGGGAAGGAGGTAAAAAAGCGAAGGAATTATCAAAATAGATAGGAGATTTTATGCAGGGAATGAATTTTCATCAAATTTTAGAAATAATTCAGCATACGGTTTCATTGCTGGGAATTTTGATTATTTTGTGCGGTACGATCTCGGCATTGTTTCAATATTTGCGATATATTTTTTTTGAAAAAAGTAAAAAGGAAAACAGCAGTATCAATACGATTCGTTTGAACTTGGGGCGAGTCATTGTGTTAGGGTTGGAATTTATTATCGCAGCGGATTTGATTAATACGACAACAACACCGGATTATTATTCAGTTGGGATACTGGCGAGTATTGTGGTGATCCGTACGCTTTTGAGTTATACCTTAAATAAAGAAATTTTGTCTTTGAGTAAAATAGATAAATAAATA
>DATIJV010000147.1:0-11640 GCA_035478255.1 Gammaproteobacteria bacterium | reverse complement strand
GGGGAAGGAGGTATTAAAAATTAATGCTACAGTGTACTACTCCCCAACCCTGCTGCTTTTTTAATATCTTTCTCATTTGCTTGCTCTATCTGAGGCAACCCAGATACAACCTCTCGATCACCAGGCAATGAAAAAAGCGTCTCTTTTGAAGCAGACAGCGAAACTTCTCCAGGCAAATGAAAAACCGCAGCCTTCGTTTCTTTATATTCACCCCTCGCTGTACCTTCCAAAATCGTTTCATTCGGCAGCGTCTTATAGATTCCCAACCTTTTACAATCAGGCACAGAAATCGTCGGCAATTCATTCGCGCATGTACTATCTTTTCGTCTCAGAAGCTTAAATGAAACTGAGCCAAGAATTTTTGTTAATTCTTTTTTAAACTCATCCGCCCACGGCTCATAACACGAAATTGTGACATGTGTAAGATTTTTGAATTCGGAAAACAATTTCAGCAAAGAAGAAATTTCTTTGCTCGATACCTGGCTCCAGCTCAAATCAATTTGTGTAATCTCTGAAACACGAAGGCTTTCTTTCTCTAAAAAATTCTGCATATGATTTAGAGGACACGCAGTCATGGAAAGATCCAGTGTTGAAAAAATCTTCGGATCTTTTGAGCGCGCACGGCTTCTCGCGAGCATTGCTGAAAACTCTTTCTCATCAGATTGTCGATGACATACGAATAGTTGTGTAACGAAATTATCAACACCACGCGTTTCATCTTTATAATCAAATGGTTTTAAATCCCAGCCAGCCGACTCTGCACCACTGTGTGTAATTAATAGATCTGTTCCGCCGCCTGCAATGATTATTTTAGCTTTTTTCCAGACAGAAAGTTGTTCTAAAACTTCCTGGGCAGGACGTGTTCCATCTAATACCAGACGGTTGATAATGCCAGATGCAATAACCATAACCAATTTGTCATCTGTCACAAGTGAATTTAATTTATCGTACATTTCTAAAACATTAACTATTTCAAATTGGTAAGGAGTATTTCTTTTTTTATTTCCTTCGATGAGTTCTTTACTTGAATCAAAACCTATACCAGAATTTTCAAATCCAGCAGCGCGTAACCGTTCGCAACACGCTTCCAGATCTTTTCCATCCCCACAACCCAGACTAATTACATAAACGCCTTTGTTTTTTGCCTGCCGCAAATAGGATGAATTTTCTTCAATATTTTTAATGACAGCTTCTGAGAAAGCACAATGAATTTTAAGATAAATCGTTCGTATTAAAAAATCATAAGGAAGTGTTTCAGATGCCCATTTTTTTTTATTAACTCCCATCTTGCCATGCAGAAGGAACGCTTTCTGATAACACTCTTCTCCAACGCTGCTAAATGCTTTATACAATACATGTGGATAAAAAGACTCCAGATCATCAGAAGCTTTGAATTGCAGCACAGAATGAGTGTCATCGTTAAATTCAAGCAGAACACGTGTTGCAAAAAGACTGTCACGATCTTTTGATACAGCGCCATAATTTAAAAAATATCCTGTCAATGAAATTTTTTTTACACGTTTATGATTATAAATCAATGTTTTTGGGAAAAAGAGAAGAGAGGTAATAGGTGTATTTAGCTGGATATCTTTATCATATCTTTTTGTTTTATCATCTACTTCTTTCAAAAATTTTTTCATTAAATATATGCAGTGCAAATCATCCATCGACATTTCATTTCGCAACATTATTATCCGCCTTAATAAAAATTATTATGAGCGAATTATATGAAATTTGACACAGATCTCAACAAAAAAATCAGGGCAAAGACAATCCCGCTTTCATCGCATCATCATAAAATGTCTTCACCGTTTCCAAGGTCAATTTTTGCAAATCCTTTCCGACCAAATCCAATTTTTTTAACAAATCATGCGCAACTGTAATGATATGACAACCTGCTTCATTCGCTTGAAAAATATTAAATAATTCACGCGAACTCGCCCAGAGGAGTTCAAGCTGTGGATACGGATGCATAATATTAAATGCTTTTCGCATCACCGGTACAGGATCGCGCCCTGTATCCGCAATACGCCCTGCAAATACTGAAATAATCGCCGCAGGACTTTCCTGAAGCGCTTCCGTTGCAGCACGCACTTGCTCCAGCGTCATCACCGCTGTCACATTCTGCTTGACCCCTTCGTGCGCCAGCGTTTTAATTAAATCAACAGAAGATTTTCCTGCGGTATTAACAATAGGAATTTTTACATATACATTCTTACCCCAACTCGCTATTTTTAAAGCCTGGCGCTGCATTTCAGAAAAATCATCTGATAAAACTTCAAAAGAAACTGGCTTGTCTTTGATAACATCCAAAATTTCTTTTGCAAAAATTTCGTAATTTTTAATGCCTGCTTTATACATTAATGTGGGGTTAGTTGTAAAACCTTTTATTGCTGGATTTTTCTGCCATTCCAGCATCGAATTGATATCTGCACCATCGGCACAGATTTTGATTTTTAATTCCGAAATATTTTTCATATATACCTCTCACTAATGATTTTTAGGTATTTATAGCGCCCAGATGTGAGTCAGATTGTACACTAAAAAATGCGCGCATAGTTATTCCTATGCAAGCATTTTTTAGTGTACAAGATGACCCGCAGATGGGATGCTAGAAATACCTAAAAATCATTAGTGAGAGGTATATACCCATTACACCTGAAGATGCGAACTTTAGACGCCCATCTTGCGGCGAATTTTCAACGATTTTTTGACGAAAAATACTCGAAATACTGCAAGTATTCCTCCGTTTTTTCGTCAAAAAATCATTGAAACTTCTTGCAATCTGGACGCCTAAAATTCGCATCTTCAGGTGTAATGGGTATAGCCTCTCATTTCGTCTGCGACAATTTTAATTTGGGATGAGACACTAGTAAATGCCACAGAATCGATTGAAACGCTTCTGAATGAGGTGTGGTATTATTCGGATTCACGGACGGAATCAATACGCACGCATCAGCCGCTTTCAGAGTATAACCTCCATCGCGCCCTACTATCCCTAATATTTTTGCTTCCACTTTTTTTGCATACTGCAAAGCTGTAACCAGATTGGGACTGATATTTTTTTTAAGATCGCCGCCGCCAACGGATAAAACCAAAACCAGATCATTTGCACTCAAACGACTCACCGCCAACCAGCTCGCAAACACACTCGACCAACCATCATCATTCGTTCGTGCAGTCAACTCCGCGACATTATCCGTTGGAGCATAAGCTTCTATTCCCACAATTTTACGAAAATCATTGACAGCATGCGATGCATTTGCCGCGCTTCCACCGACACCTAAAATAAAAAGCCTGCCGTGATTTTCTCGTGTTATGGCGATTAGATCAATAAATTTTTCAATTTCAAAAACGTTTAAGTTCTCAATAATTTGCGCCGCCTCGTTCAAAAATGATTTTATGAATTGCATAAAAAATATTGCTCCAGTTCAGAAATTCCTGTGAATGAACCGATTTCGTAAAACCGCTGATGAATTTCAAAAGCAGCCAATTGTTTTTCTGCGAGAACTGCTTGATACAAATCTGCCAAATCATACGGGATATTATCGGGAATTTTAAAAAACAATTCTTTATAAAAAATACCTAACCCATAATCAATATATTGCATTCGTTCAGAGAAATTAATTTTCTCATAAGAAAAAATTTCACCGTCACGAAATTCTACATTGCTTTTGTCCCATTGACCTTCATTACAAAACACTGTCATGAGCGCTTTTTTTTGACTTTGAATAAAAGCTGCTTGCGCTGCCGAATAATCACAAGGTAAATAAGAATCGCCATATAACACAAAAAACTTATCATCGAGCAATGATAAGGCCTTTTTGATAGCGCCTGCTGTACCTAGCAACTTTTCTCCCTCATGAGAATAAGTAACGTGCAATTGAAAAGCTTCACCCTTTTTCACATAATTTTGTATCATTTCGCCTAAAAAACCTGTGCAAATAACTACTCGCTCAATTCCCTGGTTTTTGAGCAACCGTAACTGATGAGCAATGAATGGTTCTCCATTAACAGGGATTAATGATTTAGGAAGAGTTTTTGTCAGTGGATGCAATCGTTTTGCAAGTCCTCCCGCCAAAATTACCACATCTAATAATTTTTTATTCACTGTGCGATCACCTGTGTTCCTGAAAAATCAAATCGAAAACGTACTTCCTGCAAGCCTGCTGCACGCATCACTTGGCGCAATCTCATTTTATCTTCCGCATAAAACATAAAAAATCCGCCCCCGCCCGCACCAATAATTTTACCGCCTAAAGCGCCGTTATTTCGAGCTAATGTATACCATTCTTCAATCTGGTTGTTACTCATTTGAATCGATCGGCGCTTTTTATGTTCCCAATGAACATTCATCAATTCAACAAATTTATTTATGTCGCTATTTTCCAACGCTTCTTTGCTTTTTATCCCCAGCTCTTTAATTAAATGCAGGTTGTCCAGCATATTCGAATCATTTTTTTTGCTTTTGGTATTTTGCTCTTGCAAAATACTGGATGCAGAACGCGAATAACCGGTAAAAAATAACAGTAAATTATCCTCCAGCGTGTAAAGTATTTCAGGCTTAATTCGCAAGGGCTGCACTTCCACGCGATGATCAGATAAAAAATTGAAACAAGTCATTCCACCGAATGCTGCAATATATTGGTCCTGTTTTCCGATAGGTTCTTTTAATAAATTAATTTCGATATGACAGGCAATTTCTGCCAATTCTTTGGGATGAATAGGATTTTTTTGCAGTGTATGCAATGCTTTAATTAAAGCAGTCGTGAAACTGCCGGACGATCCCAAACCTGTACCTGCAGGAATGTCTGCCATACTGGTAATTTCCAGACGATTCGTTGAAATTCCCACATGCTTTAATACTTCGCGCACGATGGGATGTTCGATATGTTCCACTGATTTTACGTGTTCAAGCTTAGAATATTTTAGAATAATTTCTTCGGCGAATGTTTGATGCAATGTGATATAAACATATTTATCTATCGCTGCAGCAATTAAAAAACCGCCGTAATTTTCATAATAAGAAGGAAGATCTGTTCCGCCTCCGCCCAGAGAAATTCGCAATGGACTACGCACCACAATCATATGTTTTCCTATAAATTTCTTCTACAATTATAAGCGCTGCATGTGCATCATTTAATCCTGCTGCAGGCTGCCGTTTTCTTTCAATATCTTCAAGAAATTCTGCAAATTCAACTTCCCAAGAGTTATCTTCCATAGGAAATTCCCATTGCTGAACTTCAGGAATTCCCATCGCTGGCAGCATTTTATAAAAAGTCAGGCGTTCTACGCCATAACTTCCGCCTAAACCATTAATATCAATTTTGCCAGTTCGGCCGTAAATTTCAAACGAAAAAAGATTTTTCCATTCCGTGCAGCTCGCGTGTAAAAATGCAACTTGTTTTTTTGGCGTTTTAAGCAGCAAAAAACCATTATCATCTACCGGCATATTCCAAAAAAAGGTATTCGCATATCCATCGATTTCACTGAATTCCCCCAAAAACCAGCGCGCCAAATCAATCAAATGTATGCCCTGGTCCAGCAATTCTCCGCCTCCCGACAATGCAGGATTGGCCCGCCATTCCTGCTCATATCCCAACCGACCGCCGTGACCGTAACGCGCGCGAATAAACATGATTTCTCCGAGAGCATTAGAATCAATCAATTCACGCGCTTTTTGAAATGCGGGATGATAGCGATGATTAAATCCCACTCGCACCAATGTATTTTTTTTTAAAGCTGCATCGATAATTTCATGAAGTTCAGAAGATTTTTTTGCCGCAGGTTTTTCAATTAAAATGTGTTTTTCTGCCTGGATAGCCGCCAGTGCAATATGGGCAAGTGATGCATGCACTGTGGCAATAATCACGATATCAATCGCCGGATTATCCAAAACATCTTGCCAATTTTCTGTAGGGATACAATCAGGATAATTTTTTGCTAATTCTTCCGCTTTTTCTCGAATAATATCAGCACAAGCAAGTAACCGCGCATTTTTCAGCATTTTTGCACGCTTTTGACCAACAAGACCACAACCTATAATTCCTACATTTTTCATGTTGCATCCTCCCAATTTTTTCCGCGATCGCGAGGAACAATTCTTCTTAAAGTATAAATATCAGAATCTTTTATTTCATGAATATAACGTGTGAAATTTTTCCAGGGGTCCCACACCGCGCTAATTAATTTTCCACTCAGACCGTCACTTTGTGTTGATGCCAAAAAAAGGCATAGATCTGCCGCATGATTGATATTATTTTCCTGGTCTTGAATATTTTTTTCAGAAAAATCTGTATTCATCACACCCGGTGCAACACAATTTATATCAATTGAATGATTTTTTACTTCTTCTGCAAGCGTTTCACTAAATCGTACCAATCCTGATTTAGCGACTGCATAGGCCGAAAATTGCGGTCGCGCATAAGCCGCGCCTCCGCCTGATAGGTTAATTATTTTTCCGTTATTCTGCATCAGCATAGCTGGAATAATCGCACGGCATAACGCAATAGGCGACAACAAATTAACTTGCAATGTTTCCTGCCATTGTTTCCAGTCATTCTCCCAGACAGGCCCAATGGGACCTTGAATGGCTGCATTGTTAATGAGGATATCTATTTTTTTTTGCTGCAAAATTTGAATTAATTTTTCTGTTTGCTCGGCAACAGATAAGTCAATTGAAAAAACATTTGCATGTTGATTATTTTTTTTTGTAGATAAGAAATTTTTATGTAAACTTTTCAATGCAGATTCAGTGCGCGCAACTAAAATAAGATTCGCGCCAGCTTGCCAAAATTTTTCTGCAAGCTCTTTGCCCAAGCCGCGTGTCGCGCCGGTAATTACAATATTTTTTTCTGAAAAATTTAACATTATCTTTTTTCCAATACCCAAGCATTCTCATGTAAATATTTTATAGTTCGTACCACACCTTCCTGTATATTTAGCTTAGGCTTCCAGCCAAGTTTACGAATACGCGAGCAATCTAAAAAGATAAAAGGATTATCACCAATCCAACCGCGTTCTTGATTGTCATAATAACGTTCTGGTGTTAAACCCAAATACTGACAAATCCAGTGAATGGAATCATTCACTTCGCAGTATTCATCAGTTCCGAGATTATAAACATTTATTTTTTGTTCTGCATGATCCATCGCAAATAATATGGCATCGATACAATCGTGAATATACAAATACGATTTTTTTTGCCTGCCATTTCCTAAAATTTGCAATTTTTTTTCATTCATCAATAATTGCTTATAAAAATCAAACACGTGCCCATGTGTGTAGCGTTCCCCTAAAATAGAAACAAAACGAAAAAGATAGGCTTGGATTCCAAAGCCTTCTGCATAGGCTTGAATCAAGCCTTCTGCAGCAAGCTTAGACGCGCCGTACAAAGAGGTTTGCACAGGAAAAGGAGCATCTTCAGGAGTTGGAATGATATTCGCTTCGCCATAAACAGAACCCGTTGAAGCAAACATTATTTTTTTTATTTGATTTTCACGCATGGCTTCGAGCACATGAAAAGTTCCAATTGCATTTTGTTCAAGATCTTTATGTGGATGATGAAGACCAAAACGCACATCGGCATTTGCTGCCAAATGAAATATTGCGTCACAATTTTTTGCTGTTTGAATCAGTAAATTTTTATCAAGCAAATCGCCTTCGATAAAATTAAATTTCTCAAATTGTTTGGCATCAGCTAAAAATTCTGGCAAGCCTGTCGAAAAATTATCAAGACCAATAACTTCATCGCCTCTTTTCAGCAAGCGATCCGTCAAATGACTTCCGATAAATCCTGCGCAACCTGTTACGAAATATCGCATTTATACCCTATATTCTTCTGAATTATTTTCTATTATTTTATCTATAATAAACATGGGACGACGTTTTACTTCATCATAGATGCGTCCAACATATTCTCCCATCAATCCCAAACAAAGTAATTGTACGCCAGAAAAAAATGTTACGACTAAAACAGTGGTCGACAATCCTGGTGTCAAACTCATACCAATTAATTTTTGTAAAACATACCAGCCGCCCAATAAAAAACTAAATGTTGCAATGATGCCGCCGATTACCGACATCATTTGCAAAGGACGACTGCCAAAACTGATTAAACCATTCAACCCAATTTTCAGTGAACCGATAAAACGATTGTAATTACTTTTTCCCATAAAACGTTTGTCTCGATCATATTCGATAAATGTTTGTTTAAATCCGATATAGGCGACAAGTCCGCGAAGAAATCCATGTGTTTCATTCAGTCGGCATAATTCTTCAATGACACGTCTTTTCATAATTCGAAAATCACCCGTATCTTTCGGTAATTGCACATCACTTAATTTGTTAATCGCTTGATATCCGAGATGCGCAATGAAACGTTTAAGCCAGGTTTCACCCTGGCGAGACCGGCGTTTTGCGTACACTACCTCATAACCTTCAGATAATTTTTGATAGAGCGGCTCGATCAGTTCGGGCGGATCTTGCAAATCAACATCCATTACGACACACGACTCCCCCTTGCAGAGAGAAATCCCTGCCATCGTTGCAGCGGGCTGGCCAAATCGACGTGAGAATAAAATTAATTTAATGTTGGAATTGCGGATTATTTCCTGTTGAATGATATTTTGCGTTTGATCAGGCGAAGGATCGAGACAAAATAGAATTTCATAATTCAGATTCATTTTATTTAAAATAATTTCAATGCGCTGCAAAAATGGTTGAATATTCTTTTCTTCTTTATAAACTGGAACGATGATTGATAACTGTTTGGAAGTCATTGTGTCTCCAGTTGTACGAAATTTTTAATAAAATCCAAAAACCATAATTTATGTCTGCATGAGGAAAATTTCATGAATTATTTTTCCTGCTGAAACAATATTATCCGATGTAATATCCAAATGCGTCACCGCTCGAAAACGATTCTTTCCTATTTGAGAAAACCTAAGTCCCTTTTCCATACAGCAATCAATAAATTTTTCTGCTGAAAAGAAATTTGAAATCCATTCAAATACAATAATATTTGTTTGCGGTGGATCAGTGATAACTTTAATATGCTGATTATATTGTATTAAAATATTCGCTAACGCAAGTGCGTTTTCATGATCTATTTTCAAACGGGCAACATTATTTTCCAGAGCATAAATTCCAGCAGCTGCGATAATTCCACTTTGCCGCATTGCTCCACCCATAAGATGTTTTAATTGACGCACTTTTGTATAGCGATCTTCATTAAATACCAATAATGCGCCTACAGGACAACCTAATCCTTTTGATAAACAAATAGTTATCATGTCAAAACCCATGCAAATTTCTTTTACGCTCAATTTTGTTTTAATACTTGCATTAAAAATACGCGAACCATCCATGTGCGTGTAAATTCCTTTTTCTTTGGCATAATTGACAACATGTAACAATTCTTTTTTTTCCCAGGGAATTCCACCGCCAAAATTTGTAGTATTCTCTATACTAATTAATTTTACAGATGGATGATGAAAGTTTTTCCGCCAATAATGATATTTTTCAATGTGATTTTTTGTAAATAATCCCGTTTTAGTCGGTATAGAACGACTCATGACTCTTGCATGAACGGCGGGCCCTCCTGATTCAGATACAAATATATGAGAATTATCGGCTGCTAATAATACATCACCGGAACCACATAAACTGGCGATAGCTATTTGATTTGCCATGGTAGCAGATGGCAAATAAATAGCGTGATCAAATCCTAACATTTGACTAATCATTTCTTGAAGACGATTTGTTGTAGGATCTTCATTTTTTTGCTCATCTCCAACCGATGCATTAAACATCGCCTGTCGCATGGGAATTGTAGGTTGAGTTACTGTATCACTGGATAGATCAATTCCTTTAAACATTTTGTACCTTATGAAGATCAGAATAAATACGCATAAATTTTCCCATAAATATTCTTTCAGTTCTATAAATAATTAGATGTTATAATGCGGTGCAATATATCAAAGTTATGAGCTATACCTCTCGCAGATAAGTTTTAGGTTTTTTAGCGCTCAGATTGCGAGAGATTTAAACGTTTGATTGAGAAAAATCGCAGCTGTAGCTCTTTCTACAGCGAGATTTTTCGATTGAAGAACGTTTAAAGGTCGATGCAATATGAGATGCTAAAAAACCTAAAACTCATCTGCATTTAAAAACCAAGAGGAAAAAATTCATTCTGCATTAATAGGCAGTCAAGAAGAGCATCCTAATATAATTTTTTTTACTACAAAGGGCATAGATATATGGCATACACAGTTATGATATGGATTATTTATTAACTAACTCCCTTATCAACTTCGGGTCATTCTGAATACACTTCAAATAAGCACGGCTAATACAATCTGGATCACGTTGACCTTGTTCCCACTTGCGTAGTGTTTCGATGTTAATGTGATAGACAGCGGAAAATTCGCGCTGCGACAGCTTTAATTTTTTTCGCAGCTTACCAACATCAGGCGAAGTCTGTAGTGTCACTAAGCCTTTTTTCTTGGCTTCCTTCAATGCACCAATAATATCTTTACCTAACTTAGTCATATTATTCTCCCAACAACTCATCAATTAACTTACGCATTTCTGCTTTCTCACTAGCGTCGATATTTTCTTGGTCTGATTTTTTAAACAGCGTTACCAACAACACAATATATTCACCATCAAAATAATAGAGAATTCGAAGCCCACCGCGTTTACCGCCACCTTTGCCTGTTGCCCAGCGTATTTTTCTAATTCCATCGGTATCTTTGATAATTGCCCCCTGCTCTGGATTAAGAGCTAGAGTATCGATAAGTTCTTGTAAGGCTTCTGGTGTCATGGCTTTTTTAGCTAAACGCATAAATCCAGATGTTGCTTTGATTTCTATCATGTTTATTCCTTATTATAGCACATAGTACCAGTAGTGCAATGTCCTACAGTAGAGCTATTGTTTGTCTTTTCTTGTCTTCGAAGTCAACGATGTTTTTGTGTTTTCATTCGAATCAATCATTTCCTTCAGTTTCTGAGGTTCCTTTCAAGGCTCCTCTAAATAGATGGCTTGTTTTATAGGGTTTATTGATAATAATATGAAATAAATCGAGATAAACTGAAACGCGATAAAGAGCAAAATTCAACAACACAATAACACAAAGACCATTTAAAAAGTATATAATAAAGATTAGTTCCCTATCTTGTTATATTTTAAAAAAATTAAATTGGAGGTTTTATGTTAAAGAAAATAAGCATGATTTTAGCTTTTCTGATATTAACTTTTAACGCTTTACATAGTTTTGCGATTTCGCCCGGCGCAGGACAAGCGCAAATACAGAATAATATGAAAGTGATGCAAGAAAATCAAAAACGCATGAAGCAAATGAAACAAACTCCACAAGTAACAATAAAACAAAACACAAACACTATGACTCCGAAAAAGACGCCAAAAAAACAAATGCAAAACGATAATTAGTCTTTGTTGAAAAAAGAAGAAAAGGCACTGGTAAACTCTAACATAAATTTTTTATACCTCCTTCCCCTTTCCCCTTCCTCCAAGAAAAACACTTGGAGGAAGGGGGACGCTCCGATACAGATACGCTAAGTTAGAACGTCCCCCTTCCTCCACACGCTTTTTGTGGAGGAAGGGGAAAGGGGAAGGAG
>DATIJV010000146.1:0-3188 GCA_035478255.1 Gammaproteobacteria bacterium | reverse complement strand
TTGCATTACGAATTGGAGTCCATCAATAGGGCGTGTCCTCATTTTTTTTATACTGTTTAAAGTGTGGTAAATCGAGTCAAAATGTGTGAAAATTTGAGGCGAATAGCACCGCTATTTAACGAAAATTTTCAACGATGTTGGCCGATTATACCGCTTTTTAAACGAAACAAACTAATTGACGACACGCCCTAATATCCCTACATCCTAATACTTACTTTTTTGATTTCACCAGCGTGATGAAATATCCGAGTCATGGCCTTCAATTTTCTCAGTCTTTGCAAGCAGAGTTTTTTGTTTATTATCCAACTCTGTACCCGCCTTCTGCATTTGATTTAACAATTCTTTAAGTTCCAATCCCAACAATCGAGCTTCATGTTGTTTGTCTTTATTTTCATTCAAATGAGTTGTTGTTACTTCAGAAAAAGTTCCTTTCATACATTTTTCAAATTCATCGCTGATTTTTGAATAAGCGCATTGCAACATTTTCTGTTCATCAGGATGCGCAGCTTGCATTTCCTTAAAAATTTTTTCTCGTAATTTAATTAATTTATCGCTATTTATTTGTGTGAATTTTTTATATTGTTCAATCATATCATTTAATCTATCCATTATTTGATTAGCATTTTCAGATAAAACGATAGATTTAAATTGCTCGCGAAAACTATTTTGTTTAAATCGTAATTTATCATAATAAGACAAAGGAATTTTTATCACAGAAACTGCTTCAAATATTGAATTTTCAGGGATTAATTCACGATATTCGAGATTAAATTTTTTAAAAAATAACCCTTCCAAACGGGGAAAATCATAATCGCGTGTTTTGCCATTTAATTTATTTTCGATTTCTTCCCGAAACACACTTTTTCGCCCTATCGTGCTTGAGAGAAGTAATTCACTTAATTGATTTAAGCCCATACGTTCTAAAAAATCTTCTTCCAAAAGAAGTAATGCAGCTTTTGTAGCTTCCTGAGGTTTTGCTTTTTTTAACACGATCGAATTGGAAATTTTTTTATAGAGATCAGAAAGTTCTTTATGGTGAGTTTCAGTCATTTTTTCGTAAAAGAAAATAATATTTTTCAATCCATGCAATAGACTTTTACAAGCTTGGAGATAAGGCGAATTCATCCCATGAGTTATTTTCTCAATTTCTTTTTCAGACGCATTTAAAAATTCTGCTTCATTAACAGGAATGATTTTTTTTGTTTCCGAAAATGACCTGTGATTTTTTGCCATATCACCACCCCGAAAAATTTGAGTTATAACGGTATTATACTCAATTTAAAAATAAATTTTTTAAAGGAAATGAAGGCACGCTGTAACATGATGAATCCGATCAAATTATGGCATTTTTTATCTTTTTTTTACAAAATCAATCATTGTTCTTTTCATAAATCCTTCAAATAATGGAACCGTAAAAGCTGTATCGCCATGTTTTGGGCTATAAATCATGCCTTTTTTTATAAGATTATTTCTTAAAGGAGCGGCATTTTGAACATCCAGTCCTAATTCTTCAGCAACATCACCAGAGCGCTGCGGAGCAGATCCTAGTTCAGCAAGAGCACGAAGATATTCTTTTTCTCTCGGTGTCAAACGATCGAACCTCACTCGAAAAAAATTCTGATCTAATCGATGAATGGATGATTCTGTCGCTTTTTTCGCAATGCTAATATCAATAGGAGATTTACTGGCAATGTTCCATGCCTGATATCCCCATTCTTGCAAAAAATACGGGTAGCCTTCTGTTACACGGATAATTTCATTTAATGCATCATCACTAAACAAAACATTTTCCTTTTTTACAGGAGCCTGTAAAGCCTGCCTCGCATCTTCTTTTTTTAAAGGACCCAGTTCTGGATAATCAAAAAGACGTTCTGCGTAAGATTTTGCACGACCTGCTTTAGCGACTAACTGCGGCAACCCTGCACCAATCAACACAACGGGAAGAGATTTTTGTGTCAGCCGGTGTATTGCCATAATAAGAGAACTTAATTCTTGCTCGCTCAAGTATTGGAGTTCATCAATAATAATTGCGACAGATGTATCGCGATCTTTTGCCGCTTCACCAAGTGCAATAAAAACTTGCGCGAGATCAGATTCTAAATCGCCGCTATCAGCTGTTCCTTTTTCTGGTTCAATCCCAAGTCCAAAATCTATTTCCTGAACTTTAAGATTTAATTTGAGATTGGATACAAAACTTTTTAGTACACGTAAGGCTTTTTTTACTTTTTCACCTGCGTCAAGGCGAAAAAGAACGCGGCGCAATTCAGGTAAAAGCAATTCAGGAAGCGCCTTTTTTTCATGCGCTTCTACGAATACGGTTTGATAATTTTCATTATCTGCTAATTTAGAAATTTCATGCAATAAAACAGTTTTACCTGTTCCGCGCAAACCGATTATGAGCATGCTCTTTTCTGCCCTTCCTCTTTTTACTCTGGCTAAAGTCATCAGGGCTTGACGCAAAATATCGCTTCTTCCAGCCAGCTCCGGCGGTGGGCTCCCAGCACCGGGTGAGAATGGGTTATGAAGAGGATCCATTTATATGAACCTTATGTTAGTTTATCTATGTTATCTATTTTATTATATATATAGATAAAATGGAATACAAACAAGTCAAAGATTATCAATTAGTTTATTTTGTTTAACCTGATCCAATCCCAGGCCGGTGAAAATGCGGGCCGCCAGGTTTGTTTTCAGGATTTTTTTAAGACAAGTCCAGGTTTTGCCTTTAGTTTGATTCCGAATATTGCGCAGCAGAAAGAAAACCAGGCATTCTGTCTCTTTTCATTTCTTCTGAGTGCTCTGTTCCAACTAACACACTTGATATTGCAGTTTGAAAACGTATTTTGATGAAAGAAAAATTTTTTTTAGGTTTTAGTGCAGTAATAATTTCTGCAAATTTTTTATCGACAGATTTGATTTCGCTTACAACCGCATCCCAAGTTAATTCTTCAAACTGAAAATCTGACACGCCCACCTCCCTAATCGGACAAAAAATCTAAGCCTATAAACAGGCTAAAATATTTGCCTCCAAAAATTATATCCAAAATCGGCATTCCATTTTTTTGAAAAAGCGATGATAATAAGCAGCTAATAAAAGAGCAAGAATAATGTTATACGATCCCATAAAATTGTAAGTATTCGGTGAGAGGTATAAAATTCGTGTTTTTTGTTTTTTTACCTCCTTCCCC
>DATIJV010000145.1:0-2186 GCA_035478255.1 Gammaproteobacteria bacterium | reverse complement strand
TCATAAACAATTATGCCCTTTTATGACATTGGGCGAACAGGAAACATTTCGGAAGTGGGTGAATACCTTGTTGAGACGGGATCAGGGTCTGGTTTTGCAGCAGGAAAAAGCTTGTATTCGTTATGTTTATGGGCTGGGGCCGGATGAATATCTGGAATCAACAATAGAAAAAAATCATGAAAAAACAATGGAATGTAAAATACAATGTTAAAAATATATTTAAAGGTGGGATTGGCCCACTTTTATATTTATCCCACCTGTGCTATGCTGACATATTGAGTAGTGATAATGAGGAAGCGCGAACATGTCAGTCGCCAAAAAGTGTGACTCAAAAGGCCGATTGCCCCTGGGACTTGCCTTTGCTAATACGACGTTTCTGGTTGACGATGAAAAGTCGGATGAAATTGTGATCAGGAAAGCAGTTGTGGTTCCCATTAATGAATTGTGGCTGCATAAAAACGATGTTGCCTTGAGTTCGTTGATGCGTGGAGTGGAGCAGGCAAAACAAAAAAAATTTGCAAAAGATCCTGTCAGTAAAAAAAACATGTCATGGCTGGATGAAATCGAGGATTAAACGTGTTTGATTTAAAATGGACTGTTGAAGCAGCTGAGCTGTATGAAGATCTTGAAAAGCGTGCAGAAAGTTCTGTTAGAAATCGCAAGAAACAAGGCCAGACGAAATCTTCTAAAATAGAAGGGCTGTTCAAGCAAATTTATAAAACAATTGATTTATTAAAGGTGAATCCGCGCCATCCAGGCCTTCACACTCACCCGTATTATTCAATTGAAAATCCGTACCATCCCAAAGAAAAAGTATTTGAAGCGTATGTGCAGAACAAAACACCTGGTGCTTATCGAGTATTCTGGTGTTATGGCCCGGAACAAAAACAGATTACGATTCTTTCTATCACGCCACATCCCTGAACATCTGTGCTCTTTTCTTAAACGATTATTATGAAAGTTTTCGTTGCGGTGCAGGAGACTGCTGAGGCTTGCTTGAAACCGCTGTTAACTCTTGCTGATCTGATCCGGTTGAATCAGCTGCGAATACAAAGCGTGCATTCCAGGTGCCTGATGAGTGCGTGCCATTTTGCTTTGCTCTGCTTGCTTCAGCATTGGCCTTTTCTGCAGCCGCTTTTTCTTCAGCCTGTATTGCAGCATCCTGTACTGCAATTTTGGCTATTATCTTACGTTTTCTTTTCTCTTGTTCTTCGTCTATTTGCTTTATTTTTTCTTCCAGTGTCTGAATGAGTTTATCAATCTCGTTTATTGATGATTGCAGAGAAAGATTCCACGTAGGCTCTGGAAAGAATCGGTGCTTGTTATGATGAAACAAAAGAACCGCTTCTAAATATTTCTCCAGTTTTCTGACATATTCATTAATTGATTCGCCTTTCTGTATGCCAAAAGTTTTACAGCAGTGCTCCCCGCGATCATGGGTGTTAAATTCACGATAATGGTTACATTCCTGAAACAGATTAATTGCTCTTTCCACTTGCTTGTTTTTCAAAAATTCTTCTTTTTCATTGATAAAACGGGTAAGCGGATTATTTTCCCTGAGTTTGGGTAATGTACTTTGTTTTTTTGTAATTTGCCCCGAATTTTCTATTTGCTTCAAAGCGTCGCTGTATAGTTTCTGTAAATTAACGATGGATTGATCTGCCGAGGGAGCATGGTGTTTGTATTCGTCCGAGGTAATGATTGCAAATCCTTCAGTATATAATTTGTTAAGCTGGACAAGCATGCTTGCACGATGCGCGTCGATCTTTTCTTCCAGAGTGGAAGGATTAGCAGAAGTTCGTGTCCCGGACATGATATCGCCTCGTTTTCAGGTTTAATATGATAGTGGGTAGATTATAAGCAGAGAACATTAAGAAATACTTAAGAAACGAATAAACTATCCTACACTCTCCACCATCTCCCTCGCATGCTCCATCGTCTTTTTCGTAATCGACACACCCCCCAGCATGCGGGCAATTTCTTCAATTTTTTCAGCCGACTGAAGCGCCTCTATCTGCGTTTTTGTCATGTTGCCATCGGTCGATTTTAAAACGCGTAAATGATGATGTCCCTGGGCTGCCACTTGCGGCAAATGCGTCACGCAAAACACCTGATGTGTTTTTCCAAGATGGCGTAATAATTTCCCGACGATTTCCGCGGTACTGCCACTGATGCCCACATCCACT
>DATIJV010000144.1:0-9200 GCA_035478255.1 Gammaproteobacteria bacterium | reverse complement strand
ACATACCTACCGCCAATACAATTATTATTAATCGCGCGGATAAATTTGGTTTAGCGCAGTTGCATCAATTACGCGGCCGCGTGGGTCGCTCGCATCACCAAGCTTATGCGTACTTATTAACGCCGCCTAAAGACATGATTTCACGCGATGCTGAAAAACGACTAGACGCCATTTCTTCACTTGATGATCTCGGTATTGGCTTCACTCTAGCTACACATGATTTGGAAATTCGCGGCGCGGGTGAATTGCTGGGAGATGGTCAAAGTGGAAATATGCAAGCGATTGGTTTTACGCTTTATATGGATTTGTTATCGCGCGCGATCAACGCTTTAAAATCAGGGAAAGAACCCATTTTAGATAATATTGTACCGCGCGGAACAGAGATCGATTTACAAATTCCTGCTTTGATTCCAGATAAATATTTAGCGGATGTTCACTTGCGTTTACAATTTTACAAGCGTATTTCAAGCACTAAGACTGAAGCTGAACTGGATGAAATTCAAGTAGAAATGATTGATCGATTTGGACTGCTGCCCGAACCCTTAAAAACACTTTTTTCTGTGACTCAAATAAAACAGATGGCTGAAAATTTAGGGATTTTAAAAATTGAAGCGAATACTAAAGGCGGGAAAATTGAGTTTAATGAACAGCCGAATGTAGAACCCATGAAAATTATTCAGCTTATTCAGAAACGTTCTGCACAGTTTCGCCTGGACGGCCCGAATCGTTTGCGGTTTAATTTGGGAGAGCATGAGAGAAAGGATCGGATTAAGCTGGTGGAGAATATTTTAATGTTGTTGTACTAGTGCACTGTAATATTAATTTTTGATAATTCTTTCGCTTTTTTACCTCCTTCCCCTTTCCCCTTCCTCCACAAAAAGCATGTGGAGGAAGGGGGACGCTCCGATACAGATGCGCTAAATTAGAACGTCCCCCTTCCTCTAAACGCGCTTTTCGTTTGGAGGAAGGGGAAAGGGGAAGGAGGTCAAAATAAAGAACCGCGCGACTGCCACCGAATACTTACGTAATACCTTGATATTATGCATCATACGTTACATACTGTGCGTAATACAAAATAGCATAAGACAACGAGCTGCCCATGCTAAAAAAATTCTTACCGCGCCAGGAAGGTTTTTTTAAATTATTCCAAAACACAGCTGATGTACTCGTCACCGCCACAACCCAATTCCACACAATGCTCCACAATTTAGACAAACAACAGCAATATGTCGATGCTATTGCGAATTATGAACAAGAAGCTGATCAAATCACACACCACACTTTCAAATTACTGCATAAAACTTTTATCACACCATTTGATCGTTACGACATTCACAAATTAGCGAGCGGCTTGGATGATATTCTTGATCTCATTAATCGCTGCACGCAGCGTTTCCCCTTTTATCAATTAAAAAAAGTCCCGGATGAAATTGCCAAACTGGCCGAGCTCAGTATGCAAGCCAGTATTTTACTGAATCAAGCAGTATACCGCTTGCACTCACTCAAAAAATCAGATGAAATTTTAAAATGCTGCGATGATATTGACAAAATAGAAAGCGAAGCACATCAAGTCGTATTGGTCGGTGAAAAAAATTTATTTTTACACGAAAAAGATTTCAAACAATTTTTTAAATTAAAAGAAATTTATACACAAACCAAATTAGTCATTAACCGCTGCCAAGATGCCGCAAATTTAATTAAAGGTATCGTTTTAGAATACTCATAACACATTGTGTAAGATGAGAAAATTATGACATCAATTGTTTTTTTTACCATCGCTTTAGCATTTTTATTTGATTTTCTGAATGGCTTCCATGATGCAGCAAATTCTATCGCGACTATCGTTTCAACCCGTGTTTTAAAACCTCACTGGGCTGTTATCTGGGCTGCATTTTTTAATTTTATCGCTTTTTTATTTTTTGGATTACATGTTGCCAATACGATTGGAACAGGTTTAATTGACCCATCCATTGTCAGTGTTGATATGATTTTAGCAACACTCACCGGCGCGATTTTCTGGAATATTTTTACCTGGTATTTTGGATTGCCCTCAAGCTCATCTCACGCATTAATCGGTGGATTATTGGGGTCAGCGTTAGCAAAATCCGGTGTTTCTTCCTTAAAACTTGGCGGCATTTTTAAAGTACTTGCTGCAATTGTTATTTCACCTCTATTGGGATTTTTTATTGGATTATTTTTAATGTTTCTCATCGCACGTTTCTTTTTTAATTTTACTCCTTATCGCATTGACAGCGTTTTTCGTAAATTACAATTTATCTCTTCTGCATTTATCAGTTTAGGACACGGCGGTAACGATGCGCAAAAAACCATGGGCATTATTGCAGTTTTATTATTTTCTGCCGGTTTGCTGGGTGATAAATTTTATGTGCCGCTGTGGGTGATTGTCTCATGTAATTTAGTCATCGCTTTAGGAACTTTTTTTGGCGGCTGGCGCATTGTCAAAACCATGGGAATGAAAATTACAAAATTAAAACCCGTTGGCGGATTTTGCGCGGAATCAGCAAGCGCCATCACATTATTTTTAGCAACCGGCCTGGGGATTCCTGTCTCAACTACGCATACAGTCACAGGATCAATCGTTGGCGTGGGATCGCTGCATAGCACAAGAGCTGTGCGCTGGGGCGTTGCACGTAATATCGTTTGGGCGTGGATTTTAACAATTCCCGCTTCGGGTTTTGTTGCTGCGATCATGTGGCAAATTATTTCTTTATAAAATCTTCAAATAACCATAACTCTATGATTAAAAATAACAAACAGCCCTTTCCAAGTTATTTTTAAATGTACTGCTATAATATAACTATATAACTATTATAAATAGACTCAACATTATTCCGGGGAGAAAACTATGCCAGTCATTTTAAAACAGCTAGATCCACGTAACTTGACACTCGAGGACCAACAGTTACTTCACCGATTTTTCCTGGCTGAAGAAAAAAAAGCGAAAGGCAATAAAAAATTCAAGTGGTCTGAGAGCCTTCCTGTACATCAATTTCAGGAAGGTAACACGACTTACTCTATTCAGTTTACAGAACCTGTCTATCGAATAAAAAAAAGATATGACAGAATTATTATTCAAAATCCTGACAGCCCTGATCCAAAGTTTGATTCTAAAAATGAAGAAGTACGCAAAAGAGAAAAAAAATCTTTATATATAAAACCTCTGGCAGATGGCCGCTTCGAAGTGCGGGCTTACCTTAAAGAAAAAGTAATTTTAAGTAAAGAACAACTCAATGAGCTAGGATTTAATGATCAAGATTTATCTCAGCCCGCCGAAATCTACCATCGAAAAAAAATTTCCGCTTTAATGTCAGAATGTGATTACGTCTCATATTACTATCAAATATATGAAAGGCGTGCTCTGGGAGGAGGCTCTCAAGGAACTGTTTATTCATCACCAGGCAAATTAGTACATTCAAAAAAAAATTCAATGGAATTTATTAAACCTGGAACTCTTAAAGATTCAGGCGAACAAAGAAGAGAATACATTATTAAAGATACCGACTTCGATCATCTTCCACTTCATAAACGTCAGTCGCAAATTCAACTTTCAGAAGAAGAAGCCAGGCTGTCCAAAGAATTACTACACACAAAAGGGATAACGAATATTCGTGGGAAATCATCAGAAAATAAACATGAAAAGCCACAAATCAGAAAGAAATTGATGAAGCAGAAGAAAGTAAAAGGCGAAAATTTGCAAAGTCTGATAGACATTAAGAATTTCGATTTAAAAACATTAAGTAAAGAGCACCGCATCCAACTCACTATCAATTTATTACAAGCCTTAAAAAAAGTCCATGATGCTGGAATCATTCATCAGGATATCAAACCTGGCAATATCATGGTGGATCTAGCAACACTGGAAGTCACCATAATTGATTTTGGACTTTCTATAGAAAGAAACAAACCTATAACTGCCATCAGCGGAACACCCGGTTATTACTCTCCCGAAGTTTTTGGCAATAAAGACTCCATCAGTCAAAAACGTGATATTTATGCAATGGGATTGGTCTTACGCGAAATTTGGGATGACAAGATATGGGGAATCGAAAACCAGACACGGCATAATAATGAACCAATGTATCCCGATTATTTATATCTACAATATCAATTAAACCTTTCAATGCTACCGCCAAAATTTTCAAATGATATGACGCAGGAAATGAGAAGGTCAATGACAATTGATGAACAAAATCTCATTATAAAAATATTAACTGAAACAACAAAATCTTCACCCGATGAGAGAATGTCAATTGAAACTGCTTTGTCTTTATTTGAAAATCTGAGAAGAGATGATAAACACCAGGAAAAAAAAGAAGAAAAATATTCTGCTGAAAAAGTTCATATAGTAGCAAGTGGTGATACAAGAAATTTGGAAAGCACATCTCTATGTTTAATGAGCATGAGAAAAGAAATAAAAATATCATTGATTGCAAAGATCTGCTCTGAAATGAGCGCTTATTCTAATACATTGGACAATGCAAATGAAATAAAAAAATTATTGATGAAATATGTAGGCGTGATTCGTAGTCAACCATATGATTACGATGTTCATTCAGATTTAATTATTTCCGCCAGTCAGATTTTATATACAGTAAAACACTTTGATAGCCTGGAAAATGCAAATGAACGTCTGAGTGAAAATATAACACATCTTGAAAGTGCCTTAGAAAAGCATAAGAAATGCGAAGACTTGAAAACTACTCAAGATGAATTAAATTTCGAACAAAAAAATGAATTGGAAACACAATTTCAACTTGATTTGATAGCAGAAGAAGAAAAACAGGCGCAGCTGAAAATAACACAACAAGCGGAAGCAAAAGCTGTAGCAAAAAAACCAGAACTACCGCCTGACACAAGACCTTTTTTTGAAAAAATCTGGCAAGACACTTTTCTTCCCGGCATGAATGCTGAAGAGCGCAAAAATGCTAGTGCAGCTCAATATTTTTTTGGATTTCCTACAGAAAAAAGTTCAACAGGAAGAAACATTCTTGCCTGGAGTGCTTATGCATTGGGCGGCTGGATGGTTCCGTTAAAAAATATTGTTAAATTTTCGACTGAATTTTTGTTAAAGGGAATTTATGAAGGTGTCAGCACAGTAGGGAAAAAACTTCTAAACTCGGAATCAAAATCAGATGATGCAGAAGCATTGCGAAGGTTCCTGCTGATTGTCGGTGCCCTTCCAGCGCTTGTAATTTATACCAGTGCATTTGCCGCACACTGGCTGGTTCGCACTGTGACTTCTCCCATCACAAGCGCTCAAGAAAATTGGAAAAATAATAAATTGCTTGGTATAGCAAGTGCAGTATGTTCCATTGCATTTTGGACAGGCGTTGCAATTGCTGCAGCACCTGCGATTGGTGCTGTTCTGGGAGTGGCAACGATAGGATCTGTTGCAGGTCTGCCTGTGTTATCACAACTGGCTTACCCTGCTTTATGGGCGATGGGACAGGTTGGAGTAGCAGCGACTTCTCTTGTAGCAGGAACGGTTGCACTTGCTGGTGCTGCGGCAGCAGTTGCTAATCGGATTGGAAACTTTGTTACAAGTAAACTGGCTCGAGCTTCCCATGTGAAGGTAGAGGCTGCTCCTATTGAAGCAGCAACGCCGGCGGCTCTAAGAACAAACACGCAAAGCGCTCCAATGTCGGAAGGTCCTGTTACAGCAAGTCTAAAGCAGAAAAAAGAAAGCTCTACCTTAGCCGTTGCCAATCGGCTATCAGAGAATAAGACTGGAGAAGCAAAAAACTTATTAGGAGGACATCCTATACGCAGTCATTCGAGTCAGCCTTCAGAACATAAGACACTTCCTGTTGTACGAGAAGGCACAGAGTTGGCTCCTCTTTCCAGGCACAATATGCAGGAAATACCACGTCCTAGATCAGTCAGTAACAATAGAAAGTAAGTATTTCGTGACAGTCGCGCGTTTCTTTATTTTGACCTCCTTCCCCTTTCCCCCATAGGCATCAAGCTAAGGAAAGCCGATTGACTTGAAGCCCTTGTCAGGCAAGGGCTTTAGAGCAAAAGCAGTAAAAAAGGTAATAGCTCAGCCCCATTTGTTGTCATCTTGTTGTCATCGCGGAATTTACTCACTCTTAATTCGCGCTTTTTGCGAATTTAGAGTGAGTTAATGTCCGGGATCTACCCAAATGATAAGTGGATCCCGGACATTAAGTAGCGCTAAATTCGCAAAGAGCGCGAATTAAGCGCTACTAAATTCCGGGATGACAGAGCTGTTAATGTCATTACGAAAAATTTACTTTACAGTGTACTACTGCTTCCGCGAAGACGGTCCCCAATTTCTTTCAATAAACTCATGCGGTGTTTCTTTTTTCGTATCGCCTTTTTTTTCGGAAGGCTGGGCTGCATGTTCTCTTCCTGTCTGTGCGGCATAAAGCCGGGCAAACGCTTTCGCAATCGGAGAATCTGTACTCAATCGTGCTCGCAAACTGTGATAATGCGGACTTTGTCGGATCAAAATTTTATTGGATGGATCAAACAAAGGCGTGCTTCCCACACTCTCCACCTTAATTTGCTGCTCTTCTTTGGCGACTTCTACCAGTTTGCTGGCTTCCAAATCACGATGTTTTTCTTCTGAAACCGCCGCATGAAAAAATTCTTCTTTCTTCTGGAGCATCGATTTTTCACCAAACACCTGATTTTTTGTTTGATAGCGTAAAAAACCTTGTTGGGTTTCCAGATAATTTTTGCGATGAAATTTTTGATCTTTTTCTTTTTGCTCAAGCAGTTCCATTTTATCAAGAGAAATTTGCTCACGTTTTTTTGCTTTTTTTTCCCGCCAGTCTTTGTTTTCCTTGAGCTCCTGTTTTTTCTGTAATTCTATTTCAAGCAATTGTTTTGCGCCCATTCGTGCGCCTGAGCTGGTTTCGCCGCCATGCTCATCCTCATCCTCATTCGGAGGAAGAGATGAGATTTTTTCTTTCTGGCCCGCGCCGCGGCAACTTGCACAAATCTGCCCATAAGTCGCGCCCTGTTTACTGCTTAAATATAAAAAAGCCGATAACGGCTTTTCAATACCGCATGTAGTACAGATACGAGTGAGAATTGTTTGCTTGTTCATATACCTCTCGCAGATGATTTTATGTTTTTTAGCATCTCATATTGCATCGACCTTTAAACGTTCTTCAATCGAAAAATCTCGCTGTAGAAAGAGCTACAGCTGCGATTTTTCTCAATCAGAACGTTTAAATCTCTCGCAATCTGAGCGCTAAAAAACATAAAATCATCTGCGAGAGGTATAATTGAGATCTAAAAACTAATAGATAAGCCGATTGAATTGCACTATAGTAAAGAAAAATCATATTTCAGGCAAACCAAGCTTGTGCGATATTCTCTATAGTTAGTGTAAGAACTTGCTCATAACAAAAAAAAATGTTGAATATTCAACTAATAAGCAGGATTTTCTGTGGATAAATCCGAATGAAATTCTTGCTAATGCGCAGTATATTGAGTATTCTCAACGTCGCTTGAATCACTATGAATTAAAATGGAGAATAACAACATGACAAAAGGGCCGTCATTACAAGATCCTTTTTTGAATACACTTCGAAAAGAAAAGGTTCCTGTTTCAATTTATCTCGTAAATGGGATTAAACTACAAGGATTAATTGAATCATTTGATCAATTTGTCGTATTGCTCAAAAATACAGTCAGTCAAATGGTGTATAAACATGCAATTTCAACGGTTGTTCCTGCCCGTAATGTTTCTTCGCCGATGGATTATAGCAATACCAGTGCTGCCAGTAACACGAATGCCCAGCCGGTTGCTGATGTTGAGAAAGAGTAGATAAAGTTAATTAAAAAATTAGAGAAGAGAATTGATAGTAGACCGCCATAAAGGTGGTGAGCGCGCCATACTGGTTCATATCGACTTTCCTGCAGATGGAATGCAAGAAGACTTGCTCGAATTTAAAGAGCTTGCTGAATCTGCAGGAGCGGAGATAAGCGATATTATCACGGGATCACGCCTGGCCCCCGATTCCAAATATTTTGTCGGCAGCGGTAAAGCTGAAGAAATTCGTGCGAGCGTAAATTCTCATCGTGTTGAACTTGTTATTTTTAATCATCCTTTGTCGCCTGCACAAGAACGTAATCTTGAAAAATTATTTCAATGCCGGGTGATTGACCGGATTGGTTTGATTCTCGATATTTTCGCGCAGCGCGCTCGCAGCTTTGAAGGAAAATTACAAGTTGAGCTGGCGATGCTGAAGCACTTATCGACCCGCTTAGTGCGTGGATGGACCCACCTGGAGCGGCAGCGCGGCGGTATTGGTTTGCGAGGTCCCGGTGAAACGCAGCTTGAAACAGATCGCCGCCTGATTCGAACACGAATAAAATTTATTACAGGACGATTAGCGCGAGTCCAAAAACAACGTGAACAAGGCCGTCGAGCGCGTAAACGCGCAGAAATTTCAACTGTCGCCTTGGTCGGTTATACCAATGCAGGCAAATCAACTTTGTTTAATCGACTGACAGGTGCGGATGTTTATACGGCGCATCGTTTGTTTGCGACACTCGATCCCACTTTGCGGCGTATTGAATTACCTGAAATAGGTCCTGTGATATTAGCCGATACAGTCGGATTTATTCGCCACTTACCGCATGATTTGGTGAATGCATTTCATGCAACGCTTGAAGAAGTTTGTGAAGCAGATTTACTATTGCATGTGGTGGATGCGCATGATGAAAATAGATTGTCTAATATCACTGAAGTCAATAGTGTACTGGAAAGCATTGGCGCAGGAAATGTACCGCAAATTCTGGTATACAATAAGATCGATCTTGGCAAGGACCTGTCCGATTCGGATTTGGGCCCTGTTGAGAATACCGCCCGTGTGCGAGTTTCGGCCCTGACAGGCCAGGGCATGGAACAATTGGCTCAAGCTGTAGTAAAATCCCTGGGGAAAGAAATGGTTCAACAGACTCTCATTTTGCCTCCAGCCAAAGCAAAACTTCGTGCTACATTATATCAATTGGCTGCGGTGATCTCAGAGAGAATTGATGAAGAAGGATGCCACCACTTGTTGGTCCGTTTGCCCCGAAAAGAATGGGACCGAATTGCAAATGAATAGGTGTGGCCTCAGTTTAATGTGAGAAGAGCCGTCATTGCGAGCCGTGTTTTTCGGCGAAGCAATCCAGGTTTTAAAAGCCTCTGGATTGCTTCG
>DATIJV010000143.1:0-6301 GCA_035478255.1 Gammaproteobacteria bacterium | reverse complement strand
CCGGACATTAACTCAGTCTAAATTCGCGAAAAGCGCGAATTAAGACTGAGTAAATTCCGGGATGACGCTCTAATCAGCTTTCGCTTAACTTAATGGCAGTGCCCCTTTCCCCTTCCTCCAAGCGAAAAGGCCGTAGGGTGGGCTGCGGCAGCTTCATCGCCGTGCCCACCATCCGGTTATTATAAATTTTTATTTGGGGAAGTATTAATTCAGATAAATCTCAAAACAACCGTCAATGCAATCCCTGCCAACGCAATCATCCCCATCAAACCCAACAAAGGGAGTCCAAACGTATGGTACGGGCGTAAATCCAATTTAGGCGGGTTTATTTTCATCATTCTTATCCTCTGATTTTTGTTGAGATGTCTCTTCTTCAGCCGCCGCCGGTCTTTGATACCCCGCCGCTACTTTTTCTATCTCAGCCAACTGATTTTGCATTTTTTTAATTGCAGCGGCTGACGCAGAATTCGCCGCAGCCAACTCGCTTAAAACAAGCTTCGCATCCTGAATTAACTTTCCTAAAGGATCATCCCCCAAACCCGAATAAGGAGCAGTCTTTTGACTGACTGATTCAATTCCTGTTTTCAACTTGTCTACCATTCCGCTTAAATTGACCGTTTTGGCCGAATCAATTAACCCGGAACCCATTTTTTTCAATTCATCTAATCGTGGAATCTTAACCATAGTCAAATATACCTCTATACCTTATCGATTATTGAGTAATATTAACACAAAATCACGAAAAATAATCCTGTTTCATCGCTTCTTTAGCCAATTTTAATGTTTCCCCCGCGACCGCATTGGCTTTTTCTGTACCTTTTCGCAATATATTCAGCACTTCCCCAGGATCTTTTTCGTAAACCAAACGGCGCTCTCGAATCGGTCCCACTAAACTAACCAGCACTTCAATCAATTTCTTTTTACATTCCACATCACCGATTTTTCCCTGGCGATAACGATCTTCGGCATCCATGACCCAAGCTTGATCAGGATTAAATGTTTCATGAAAAATCCATAACGGATTATTTTCAATTTTTCCGGGATCGCTCGCTTTCAAACGATTAGGGTCAGTATACATTCCCATAATTTTACGCGAAATAGTATCCGAATCATCACTTAATAAAATAGCATTATTGAGCGACTTTGACATTTTCAATAAATTACCTTCCGCGCTTGGAGCACCTGTTCCCACTAATCTTCGTGAGCGGCCTAATTTCATGTCTGGAACAGGAAATAGACCACCGCATTTCACATAATTTTTATCTTCCGTATGCGAATCTACACCACAGTAAAGCTGATTAAATTTACGCGCGACTTCACGCGTCATTTCAAGATGCGGCTCCTGGTCTTCGCCCACCGGCACGATCTCAGGACGAAACGCGAGAATATCTGCAACTTGCCCCACTGGATATAATAAAAAACCAAAAGAATAATTATCGCCAAGTCCTTTATCGCGAATTTCATCTTTAATCGTTGGATTACGCATAAGACGCGGATAAGAAATCAGCATGCTAAAGAAAAATGTGAGTTCTGCGATAGCAGGAATTTCAGACTGAATAAACAAGGTACTACGCTTGGGATCAATCCCGACTGCCAGCCAGTCTGTTGCCACATCCAATACGCTTTGGCGAATTTCATCAGGTTTTTCCGCGCGCGTCGTAAAAGCATGCACATTAGCCAATAAAAAATAACAATCATAATCATTTTGCATCGCAATACGATTTTCAATTGAACCAACCCAATGCCCCAGATGTAAACGGCCGGTCGGTGTATCACCGGTCAATAAGCGCGGCTTTGTTATTTTACTCACATTATACCTCTCCCTAATGATTTTTAAGTGTTTATAGCGCCCAGCTGCGGGTTAGATTGTACACTAAAAAGTGTGCGCATAGCTCTTTCTATGCAAACACTTTTTAGTGTGCAAGATGACCCGCAGATGGGATGCTAGAAACACTTAAAAATCATTAGGGAGAGGTATATTTCCTCATGATGAGATGATAAGCGACTTGCCCCGCGCGTTTGCTTTTCACAATCCGCCAATGGGGAGGCAAATCCTTTTCATCGAGTGTCTCTCGCGCTTCCAGATAAATTTGCGCAGTATCCGCCAGAAAATCCTTTTCTTCCAGGTAAAAACAACAAGGCAATAATATATTTTTCTGATAAGGCGGATCAAGAAAAACTATATCGAATGGTTTTGACGGCTGACGCAATTGGCTCGGAACATTCGCGCAGTAAATTTCTGCATTTTCTGCTTTAAATATTTTTAATTCAGCTTGCAATAATGAAATCACAGCGGGTGATTCATCGACCATCACCACATCAGCTGCCCGGCGCGAAAGTGCTTCAAAACCTAAGGCACCGCTGCCTGCAAAAGCATCCAGGCAATGCGCGCCTGCAATAGTCGGTGCCAGCCAGTTAAACAAAGTCTCGCGTACACGGTCCGGTGTCGGCCGTAAATTGACAATATCAGGGACTTTCAATTTGCGCCCGCGCCATTCACCGCCAATAATTCGTATGATGCCTTGTGCCATTATGTTACCATCTGGAGTGATTTGAAAAATACGGTGTAATATATATCATGTTTAACATTTTAAAACGAAAAAAATCTGAAGAACCCGACGCTCGCATTGAACAACCCCAAGAAAAAACTGGTTTTTTTTCGCGTCTCAAAACAGGATTGCTAAAAACACGCGCGAATTTTTCCAATGGCATTGCCAATCTTATTTTAGGCAAAAAAATCCTCGATAAAGAAGTCCTCGATTTAATTGAAACACAACTGTTAAGCGCTGATGTTGGGGTTGATGCGACACAAATACTGGTTGATGATCTCACACAAAAATTGGCGCGTAACGAATTGAATGATACGGAAACCGCTCTAAAATCTCTGCAAGAAAATATGAAAGCGATTTTACGACCTTGTGAAAAAACGCTTGAAATTGCTGAAAAACAACCTTTTATTATTTTAGTCGTGGGAATTAATGGCTCAGGCAAAACGACAACCATCGGCAAACTCGCCAAACATTTACAGGCTGAAGGTAAAAAAGTCATGCTGGCAGCGGGAGATACTTTCCGCGCTGCGGCAATTCAGCAATTGCAAATTTGGGGAGAACGCAATCAAATTCCCGTGATCGCGCAGCAGCCGGGTTCGGATACTGCAGCTGTGATTTATGATGCGATAGAATCGGCAAAAGCACGCAATATCGATGTATTACTGGCAGATACTGCAGGTCGACTGCATACGCAAAGCAATTTGATGGAAGAATTAAAAAAAGTGAAACGCGTGATGGCAAAAATTGATCCGGCTGCGCCGCATGAAATTTTATTGATTTTGGATTCGGGAATTGGGCAAAATGCATTAGTGCAAGCGAAACAGTTTAATGATGCATTGGGCGTGACAGGCTTGGCTTTAACAAAGCTCGATGGGACCGCTAAAGGCGGTATTATTTTTGCGATCGCGAAACAATTAAATATTCCCATTCGTTTTATTGGTGTGGGAGAAGGGATTGATGATTTACGGCCATTTAAGGCAGATGAGTTTGTCGAAGCCTTGTTTGAGAAAGAATAAATCCCTTTTACGAGGATAAGGAAATCACGTGATTGACTTACAACATGTCAGTAAACGCTATACTAACGGTTATCTCGCATTAGACAATGTGAGCCTGGAATTACTCCCCGGCGAGCTGGCTTTTTTGACCGGTCATTCAGGCGCCGGAAAAAGTACCTTATTAAAATTAATTGCCGCCATTGAGTCCCCTTCTCACGGCCAAATCAAAGTTGCCAATCATCATTTAAATAAACTGAAACCACGGCAAATTCCTTTTTTCCGCCGCCATATTGGCATTATTCTGCAAAGCCCGCATTTATTAATGGATCGCTCAGTGCTGGATAATGTTGCACTGCCTTTGATTGTAGCAGGCGCGCCTTATCGTGATATTCAAAATCGTGCGCGCGCAGTTTTAGCTAAAATGAATTTGCACAATAAACAAAAATATTTACCGATTGAATTATCCAGCGGCGAGCAGCAGCGTGTCGCCATTGCGCGCGCGGTAATTAATAAACCTGCCATTTTGCTGGCAGATGAACCAACCGGAAATCTCGATCCCAAACTCGCGGCAGAAACCATGGATTTATTTCAACAATTTAATGAATTAGGCATGACTATGTTAATCGCAAGCCATGATCTGGCTTTGATCCATAAATTAAAACATCGGGTTTTAACCTTGTCGGAAGGAAAATTATGAATTATCTCACCCGGCACATTCAATCTGGACTTTACAGTCTCGGAAAATTATTTCGTTCGCCTTTTTCCAGTTTAATGACTTGTTTAATTATCGGAATTGCTTTGGCTTTACCGGCTTTATTATTTGTTGCATTAAAAAATGCAGAAGCGATGAGTGGAAGCATTAAACAAACTCTTGCAATGACAATTTATTTAAAACAGGACACCTCATCCAGTCAAGTTTACGAATTATTACAAACTTTAAAATCTCAAAAAGAAATTAAAAATGCGCGTGCGATTTCACCCGCTGATGGTTTGAAGGAATTACAAAAACAAGCCGGATTGGATTCTGCCCTGGAAAAGCTAACGGATAATCCGCTGCCCTGGGTCATTTTAGTTGAACCCAATACAAAACTTGAACAGCCTGTGGAATTTGAAACACTTTCGCATTCTCTGGAAAAACTGCCGCAAGTGGATAACATTCAACTGGATATTTTATGGGTAAAACGTTTGGCTTCGTTTATGAGTTTGGCGCATCGGATCCTGTTTGCCCTGGCGATTTTTTTAAGCATAGCAGTGTTATTAATTGTCAATAGCATGATTCGTTCAGCCACAGAACAGCATCACAAAGAGATTGAGATTATCAAGTTGATTGGCGGAACCTATGCGTTTATCCGGCGGCCTTTCTTGTACGCGGGTATGGCATATGGTTTGTTCGGCGGATTACTGGCCTGGCTTTTGGTCACACTTCTGGTCCTGGCTTTAAAATCACCCGCAGAAGCTCTTTCTGAGCTCTATGGCAATCAATTTAGCCTGGCTGGAATGGGATTAAGTAATTTTCTGGTGCTTTTGAGCGGCAGTATTGGCTTAGGCCTCGCGGGCTCCTGGCTCGCTGTAACAAAATATTTGCATGAAGCACAATAAAATTCTATTATATTAGCACTCTAGTTGTTAGAGTGCTAAGAGGACTTATGAGCGAAACCTGTTTACAAACATTAGACTTAAATTTACCGGCAAACAGTCTGGATGTTTATCTCAATCATGTTAATCAAATTCCCATGCTCTCGCAGGAAGAAGAGTTGGAATTGGCAAACCGTTTGCAAAAAAACAATGATTTATCAGCTGCAAAACAATTGGTTTTGCCGCATTTGCGTTATGTGGTGCGTGTAGCGCGGGGTTATTTGGGTTATGGTTTGCCGCTAGGTGATTTGATTCAGGAAGGGAACATTGGTTTGATGAAGGCAGTCAAGCGGTTTAATCCAGCGGTCGGGGTACGGCTGGTGACGTTTGCCATGCATTGGATTAAAGCAGAAATTCATGAATTTGTGATACGAAATTGGCGCATTGTGAAGGTAGCAACAACGAAAGCGCAGCGTAAATTATTTTTTAATTTGCGTCATATGAAAAAGCATTTGGGATGGTTGACGCAGGAAGAAGTGAATGAAATGGCAAGGGATTTGCGAGTGAAGCCTGAGACAGTGCGTGAGATGGAGTTAAGAATGAGCACAGCGGATGCTGCTTTTGATGGGCACCAGGATGATGATGAACAAATTCATTTTACTCCGGCAGGATATCTGGAAGACCATCGGTTTAACCCAGCAGAAGAACTGGAGAGAGGTGATTGGTCAGTGCAATCACAAGCCGCATTGCAAAATGCGCTAGCAGAACTGGATCAGCGGAGCCAGGAAATTTTACAGACTCGCTGGCTCGCAGAAGAAAAAACCACACTGCAAGAATTGGCAGATAAATATCAAGTATCTGCGGAACGGATTCGGCAATTGGAAAAAACTGCGATGCAGAAATTAAGAGCCGCTATTGAAGAAATGTAAGAATTTTTGACCTCCTTCCCCTTTCCCCTTCCTCCAAGCGAAAAGCACGCTTGGAAGAAGGGGGGCTCTTTGATACAGATGGGCTTAATTAGAACCTTCCCCTTTCTCGACGTGCTTACGTTGCGGAAGAGGATTGCTAAATTACAAAATATAAGTATCTTCCAACGAGCGTCGCTTGATAAACATCCGTCCAAAAGCACTGCATCTTTCCGCAAACGATTTTTTCATGTGATAACAAATTTCATAAACTTCT
>DATIJV010000142.1:0-5463 GCA_035478255.1 Gammaproteobacteria bacterium | reverse complement strand
CAGGTTTTTAAAAGCCAGGATTGCTTCGCCGAAAAGCACGGCTCGCAATGACGGCGAATAAATGCTTGCATCAATGCGAGATCACACCTAAAAGCTCAAACTCGTGGAAAACTTAACGTAATCTCTGTCCTTTTATTCAGCTCACTCTTAACCAGGATTGACCCATGGTGCAATTCCACGATGGATTTAACAATGGGTAATCCTAACCCAATCCCGCCTGCCGCTCGCGCGCGCGCTGAATCCACTCGATAAAACCGGTTAAATAATTTCGGCAAATGTTCTTCCGCAATCCCAATCCCATTATCTTCCACAATAATTTCAACGGTATTTTCCGATTCTTTTACTTTAAACCGAACCAACCCATTTTCCGGCGTATACTTTAACGCGTTTGATAATACATTACTTAATGCACGACGAAACATAATCAAATTAACCTGCAAAACCGCGTCGCCTTCGCTTTCAATCCGAATATTTTTTTCATCTGCCATCGCTTGATAAAATTCGCAAATCATCGTAATTTCATTTTCAACATGTACTTCTTCTTTTTTAATTTCCAGCATCGGATTTTCTGTTCGGGCTAAAAATAAAATATTTTCAATGATGTGTGAAACACGCTGTAATTCTTCAAGATGCGATTCCAGCACTTCCTGATATTCCTTCATGCTATGCGGACGAGACAAAATAATTTCTGCTTCTCCCATCAAGTTATTAATGGGTGTCCGCAATTCATGCGCCAAATCCCCTGAGAATTGAGTCAGATGCAATACTGCATTTTCAATTCGCCCCAGCATGGCATTAAACGCTCTTCCCAAACTGTTTAATTCTCGCGGCCAGGATTTTGGATCAATTCGTTGATGCAGCGATGTCACAGTAATTTGTTTCGTCGCGTCTGTTAATCGATACAAGCTTCGCATCGCACGATTTGCAATAAAATATCCCATTAAAATCGCAAGCAGTATGATGGAAAATAAAGTGATGATGAGTAAATGACTGTAATGATAAATAATATTTTGTTGGTATGTGATGTCTAAAGCAATTTGAATAAAAACGGGTTCATTTGAATTGTTTAGTTTGCCTTGTGTCTGAATCAGAAGAAATTTATTGGCTGCAATATTTCTGTGAATGATTTCTTCTTCTTTTTCGTGCGAGGCAGTTTCCCAAAAATCTTTTGCGGTTAATACATAATTAAAACGCGGAGTTTGCAAAATCGTATTTTTATTTTTATCAAGTATGCGAATATAATAACGATATTCTGATCCCGTTTCTGTGTACGGAATTTCAATGACTTCTTGCTCAAGTCCCAAAAATTTTTTCGGTTGATTTTCTAATAATTTTCTTAAGATGCTGATTTCATCCAGCATAAATTGCCTATTAGCTTGATGCAAAATATGCATAGTAATCAAATAGAAAAATAAAGCGGTAATGACTAGCAGTACTACAGTTGTCAAACCATAAAAAAGTGTGAGGCGCGTTTTGATGGAATAAGATTGCAGTGTGCGAGAATTAGCGTTGTTCAAGAATATATCCTATACCACGAATGCTGTGGATGAGTTTAACCGGAAAAGGATCATCAACTTTTTGTCTTAAGCGGCGAATTGCGACATCGACGATATTGGTGTCGGTATCAAAATTAATGTTCCATACTTTTGAAGCGATTAATGTGCGAGACAAAACTTCTCCTGGATGCTGCGCTAAAAAAGTGAGTAAGGAAAATTCTTGCGGTGTGAGATCCAGTTTTTGTGTTCCGCGCGTGGCGCGATGTTCAATTAAATTGATATTCAAATCGGCAATCAGGAGGTGTGTACTTTGTTTGGTGCTGCTGCGCCGCAATAAAGTCCGAATGCGCGCGAGAAGTTCTGAAAAAGCAAACGGTTTAATCAAATAATCATCTGCACCCAGTTCTAATCCTTTAACTTTTTCTTCTACGTCATCGCACGCGGTTAAAAATAAAACGCGTACATCGGGATGGGAGCGGCGAATCTGTTTGATCACCGCCCAGCCATCGAGTTTGGGCAGCATGACGTCTAAAATAATGAGATCGTAATTATGTTTATTGGCGAGGGCCAAGCCATCCTGCCCATTGTGCGCGATATCGACCTGGAAGCCGTTCTCGGTTAAACCGCTGGATAAATAAGCGGCGGTTTTGTCTTCGTCGTCGACGACCAGAATTCTCATGTATACCTCTCGATTTTTTCAGCAAAGTAGATTTTACTTCATTTTATCTCTTGATAAAGTATAATTATTCTATGGACCCAAGCAGGGGAATCCAATGAAAACACGGAAACTTGGCAATACGGATATAGAGCTGACTGAGCTCGGTTTTGGTGGTTTGGCGGTGGGTAACCTTTATCGTCCAACCTCTCAGGAAGAAGCTTATGCTGCCATTAAAGCCGCTTGGCACGGTGGTGTGCGCTATTTCGATACAGCTCCTTCTTATGGTTATGGTTTGAGTGAAAGGCGAATTGGCGATGCCCTTCGAGAATTTGATCGTTCAAGTTATATCATTTCTACCAAAGTTGGGCGTTTATTGATCCCAGACGGGCGTCCCAAAACATCTGATCAATATCCTGGTTCTTTACCTTTTCGCATTCAATATGATTATTCTTACGATGGCATTATGCGGTCTTTTGAAAATAGTTTGCATCGCATCGGTACGCATTACATTGATATGATTTACATCCACGATATTGGCCGAAAGACACATGGCGAAGCGCATGATGTCATGTTGAAATCTTTATTGGAAAGCGGATATCGAGCGCTGGCTGAATTACGCGAACAAAAAGTTGTGCGTGCGATTGGTTTGGGCGTCAATGAATGGGAAGTGTGTATTGAGCTCATGCCGCACATGGATCTGGATTGTTTTATGCTAGCGGGGCGTTATACTTTGCTGGAACAGATGGTATTACAAACATTTTTTCCAGAATGTCAAAAACGCGGGATTTCAGTGATTGCAGCGGGGCCGTACAATTCAGGCGTATTGGCGAATGGCCAAAATTATAATTATGCGGCTGCAGATCATAAAACCATGCTGCGTGTTAATGCGATTCAAAAAATATGCGATGCTTATCAAATTGATTTGCCGCACGCGGCGTTACAATTTCCCTTGCGGCATTCGCAAGTTGTGTCTGTTGTAGCCGGTGCGCGCACAGAAGAACAAGTTGCATTATCCGTCAGTTACGCGCAACAACAAGTTCCAACGCGATTATGGCAATCACTCAAAGAAGCGGATTTACTGGTCATGGAAGCCCCGGTGTAAGGAGTCCATCATGCATTTTCCAATAACTGATTCACATTTGCATTTGTGGGATGATAAAAATTTACATTATCCCTGGCTGGATTCCATGCCGATGTTGAATCGCGCGTATTCTTTATCGGATTTGATGGAAGCGACGAAAACATTGCATCTTGAATCGTGTGTGTTTGTGCAATCAGGTTGTGAAGCGTCAGAAGCTATCGCAGAAGTGCATTGGGTGATGGAACTTGCCAAACGCGATGCGAGAATTCATGGGATGGTTGCGCATGCTGCTTTAGAAATGGGAAATGAGATACGTCCGCATCTTGAATTTTTAAAAAGTCATCAATTGGTTAAAGGAGTGCGTCGTTTATTGCTTGCAGAAAAAAATGATTTTTGTTTGCAAGAAAATTTTCTGCAAGGTGTAAAATTATTATCAGATTTTAATTTTAGTTTTGATATTTGCATTAATGCCGGACAATTGCTTGCGGCGATTCGCATGGTTGAACAATGCCCGCAAGTGAAATTTATTTTAGAGCATTTAGGCAATCCGAATATGACAGCGAAAGAATTGGAACTTTGGCAGAAACAAATTAGCGAACTCGCGGTATTTCCGAATGTGTGGTGCAAGATTTCAAGATTAATTACTGAAGAGACACAGAATTGGAGTTCGGATCATTTGAAGCCTTATATTTATCACGCGATTCAGGAGTTCAGTTATGATCGTGTGATGTTTGGCAGTGATTGGCCTGTGGTGAATGTTGCGAGCAGTTATTCGCATTGGGTGCATACGTTATATGATTTATTAATACATCATCATGCGTCAGAGGAAGATTTGAAAAAATTGTTTCGGGAAAATGCGCGGCGGTGTTATGAATTGCAGGTGTTAGCAGAAGTTCCTGAATAAAAATTTATAATAACTGGGTGGTGGGCACTATAAGCGCTAACCTAAGTGTAAAAACTGGTTTAGAGCGTTATCTAATGAAACTGATTTTTATTTTTGCGTCATTCCCGCGTGCTTCTAGCGGGAACCCAGCGCCTTTTTAATCATCCTGGACTGCGTTCACGGCTAGGACGAGAGAATGATTGATACTGGGAAGAAACTCTTTTGGAACCAGATTCTGCCTGTTCTGATTTTGAAAAACTGGCAAAGAAGGAGTCTAGCCGGGATGTCCTGGCAGATGTGCTTTCGCTCGATGTGGTAGAACTGGGCGCAGCGGCTTGTACAGGTGTAGGCGCAGCTGTTTTTGCTTCATTTTCTTCTGGAGCTCGGGCGGGGGTTTTCTCTCCTAATAGAAAGGTAAGAGTTTGAATAAACACGTCGATTGTCTTCAAATAGTCACGACCTTTAATTGCGTCTAATTCAGCTTCGCGGCTTTGAAGAATCGCATTTTTTTTATTTGGGTCGCTTTCTAAATCAGCCAATGTTTTGATCAAATTCTCAGCAATCAGCTTGGCGGCATCCCTGTCCTCCTTTTCTTCTAATTCTGCCAAATATATCTCGTTTTTTTTGTTATTAAGAGTAAACGTAAGCGTGGCTTTGACATATTGCCGGAATTCCGCATATGCTTTCGCGAGAGCTTTGTTTTTTTTAGGATTCTCATCGTTCGCCGTGCATACAGCGAGAAACAGAGCATGAGATTTATCAATAAATTCTTGGTTATCTATGTAATAGGCAAGCTCGTCACAAACTTTTTTTGCTTCCTTTTTCAATGCGTCGGTTTCTTCTTTTATAATTTTTTTTGCATTAGAATAGGTTGTAATGAATTTTTCTAAGTCTTGGGCAAACATGGCATCCATGTCGGACTTATTGCCTTTAAATTCCACGAGAACGGGGGCGCGGGCGACTGGAACAGAAGGGATTTCGAGTGGTCTGTATTCTTCTACTTCTATTTGATTTTTGTCGTTACGCAGCATAAAAACCTCGTTTTGCGAAAATTATAATCATCATGCTTTCTTTTAATTATAGAATATCCAGCTTAAAAATTTCTTAAGAAGTAAATATTTTATCCACATGTAAATCAATAGAATAAATAAACGGCAAATAGGTATTTGATGAGAGGTATGGGTTACAGGACGGAATATTTACAGGTAAGTATTTAGATGGCAGTCGCGTGTTTCTTTATTTTGACCTCCTTCCCCTATCACCGAATTCCAAACGAAAAGCGCGTTTAGAGGAAGGGGGACGCTCTAATTAAGCACATCTGTATCGAAGCGTCCCCCTTCCTCCA
>DATIJV010000141.1:0-1952 GCA_035478255.1 Gammaproteobacteria bacterium | reverse complement strand
AAGCAATCCAGGCTTTTAAAAACCTGGATTGCTTCGCTTTGCTCGCAATGATGCCTGGATTGCTTCGCCGAAAAGCACGGCTCGCAATGACTACGATATATACCCATCATGAAATATCCGGCTTAACCGTTCCTTTAGTAAATGAATATATTTATCCTGCATTTTTTGAGATAAAAAACTTTCATTAATCAATGTTTGCCAGCGCGGAACAGCTTGTTGTAGTTCCTGCAGAACTCCAGCAATGACATCTTGATTTAATCCTAATCGTTCAATCGCAAAATATTTTAAAAATTTTTGTTTTGTTAAATTATTTTTTCTGCCGTCTAATGGCAATGCCAGTTCTTCTTTCGTTTTGTAAGCAATTGTAGAATTTACTAAATCATAAACAGGCGACAATGTCACTTTATGATTGCGCGTAATAAGAGAAAAATTTTTTAGATGCATATCTTCATTGCCCACAATAAAATTAAACAACGTCAATTTAAGTAATTTAACAAATTCGATTTTTGGAAAAGAACAATATTTTTCTATGATGTTTGCAACATTTTCCATGGAACTTTCGTATTTTGTATGTCGATCCGCGCCGGATAGTTGTGCAAAATCTTCTACAGCTAATTTTTTATGATGTCCCACCCGATCAAATCGTTTAATGAAATAAGTTAAACTGTTGTCTTTAGAATAGATCAAACCATGCACGGGAACCTCTAACCCAATGATTTTTGCAAGCGACATGGTGAGGGCTTCATTTTGCGGTAATTCAGGATAATATTCATTTTGTGGTTTTAAAATATAATGCCCCTGTTGATCGACAATTTCAAAGCACTCTTTTTTAATATTTAATCGTGCACTCAATTTAGTTTGTATACCTTGTATCGACATTTTCACTGCGCGATTAACAGCTTCTTTGCGTTGTTCATCGGCACTGAGATTCAGCGGTTTAAGATTTTTTAATTGAGGAGAAAGTTGATGTAATCCTCGTTTTGAATAATTTTCGTCATTGGGTATGACTTCATACGTGATAGGACAGCGTTTCATGTTAATTCCTTAATCGTGACGCAACCCACTACATCGCCGCCTACTTGTAAAAGTTGTCCAAAAAAATCGGTTTTATCCAGCTTGGATTGGCGTAATAAAGCATCCAGCATAATGCCTTCAGGTAATAGTCCCTCAAAGAAAGGCGGGAATTGATTAAATGTATAAATTTTTTGATGAATAGGCATGGTTAAAGAAACCGGCGGCCCTTGATATTCTGAGAGGTAAGTAAATTGATATTTATCTTTATCTATCATTTCTAATATTCCAGCTTCGATTCGATTGATAAACACACATGCTTTTTTCATGAATTAATCTCTGTTGTTTGTGGAAAAGGAGTGTTCAATTTTATTTGGATATTTAAAGTATCTAAAATTTTAAGCAGTGTATTGAACTGTACGGTTTCTTTGCCTTGCTCAACATCAAATACTGCGGTTTTCCCTACCCCTGATAGTCTGGCTAATTGCAGCTGTGAAAGGCCGCTTTGTTTGCGATAATAACGTACTGTTTTTGCAATATCGGCAGAGGTCATAAAACATCCCGTCTTGAATATATCTATATTACTGTTATAGCAGTAAAAATTATGAAAATCTACTTAATTAAGGTTAATTTTTGATATAATCATTCGATATTACTGCTATAGCAGTAAAATATAATTAATTTTAGAAATTGAGCTTGATTTGAAAGAAAAAAGATATAAATTTACTGCTGTAGCGGTAAAATTTAAACGTTTACGATTCTCTGCTACTTTTTACGCGTAATTGACGTTTTTTGTTTTTTTTACCTCCTTCCCCTATCCCCCACTGCCATTAAGTTAAGCGAAAGCTGATTAGAGCGTCATCCCGGAATTTAGTAGCGCTTAATTCGCGCTCTTTGCGAATTTAGCGCTACTTAATGTCCGGGATCTACTTATCATTTGG
>DATIJV010000140.1:0-7569 GCA_035478255.1 Gammaproteobacteria bacterium | reverse complement strand
CGAAGCCTGGATTGCTTCACCCGCAAAAGGCGCGGGTTCGCAATGACAAAGCATTTTTCGCTATGTAGGCCTATTGTTGTTAGGCTCAACAACATGTACAGTCACAGGTACTGCTGAGTTTCCTTTTTTAATGTTTTTATGAACAGTTGATAGTTCCTCGTGAAGTTTTGATGTAAAACGGAGAATTGGATTAGCTAAAAATTCTTTGAGCAGAAGATTTTGGCCATTTTGATCATACGGATGGCGATTAATGAAAGAGTAGATGAGCTCTTCGGCGTGTTTAAATCCGTCTTCGTGTTTGGATTTTTCATGCTTGTATTTGTTCATATATTTGTAAATTGCCTTAATATAATCTCTGGCATGTGGATCTTCGTAATGGAGTGACAATACTTGTTTATCTGAAAGTTTGTGTAATTCAAATTTAGCGTTATTAAGTAATGCACCTGTAAAATTAGCATCTTTAAAATCAGCCCCTTCCAGGTAGAATGGCGCCTGTAAGATTAACATTAGTGAGATTAGAACCAATAAATTTAGCTCTTGTTGCATTCACATGAGATAAATCAGAATGAGATCTGAATGTTGCACTTGAAAAATTAGCCATGGCGAGATTTGCATGTTGCATTGAGCAATGTGTAAAGAATGCATCTATAAAGCTGGCCTCGCTTAAATTAGCATAATCCAGAGTTGTATCTTCAAAACGATAGCGACTAAAAATGCTACTGTATAGATTGGCATGGCTTAAATCAGTTTTATGACAATCTCCGTAGACGCTGTGATTATCAGGACATATTATTTGACAGAATGAAAAATCAGCATTGTTTAGTTTTGTCTCAACAAATCTCAAGTTTAATATACTCGATTTAAAGCTGGCGCCTGTTAATATAGCATGTTCAAACCAAAAAGGTGCGCATAGAAGATTTTCAAATTTAGCACCTATTAAGGATGTGTGTCTGAGATCGATTATTGGAGGTATGGACGGGTATAAGTATAACTTTCTCCATTCCTGCAATTGAGCATAAGGCTGTAGATTATTTTTAACCTTTAGTAGTTCAGAAGTGAAAATTATACCATCCAATTGCAAATTTTGGAGATTGAGCCAGTGAGGATGCTTCTTATCATCACTATCTATAATATTACATGCAGTTATCATAATAGATATGCCTGTCCAGTTTGTAGGAATATGACGTAAAAGATTTAAATCTTTATTAACTGCAGCTACGATTTCCGGTGATGGGAAAATATAATTATGAATAAGAGAAACGAGAGGAGGAGGCAAAGAAGTGACGGCTCCAATTGTTAGCTTATAAGTATCTTTATTTTCTTCAGGCTGCTTTTTGCATTCCGTTTCCGCTGATTTTGATAGATTCCTTGAAATTCTGGTAAAACATTTATTTGTGAAATCAACGGTATCACGGACAGGATCAATTTCCCGGCAGAGGAAACGGAGAAGATATGATTCAATAATAGTATTAGGGAGTTTATGAAAGAATGAACCGGGTCGGCGCTTGGTTTGAACAAATAGCATGAGCAGGGTTGTCACTTTTAAAGCTTCAGCTTTCATATAGATATCCCAGCCCGCAGTATATACATCTGCAAGATCTAAGCTGGCCGCTAATTGTGTAGGCGTTTGTTTCGCATGATTTTTGGCTGTTGTAGATGCGCCAAATGATAAAAGCAAGGCAATCATATCTTTATTGCCATGGCGGGCAGCAAAATGCAGCGGACTATTACCATTAACAGAAGCAGGAGGAAGCGGTGCTCCCGCTTGTAACAAAGTTCTGGCAGTATTAATATGATTATCTCGAACTGCGTCGAATAAAATTTTACTATATATTGCCTTGTTATCCGCATCATCTGCTTTTTTTAATCGAGCAATAGCTATTACGCAATTCCAGTGACCTGATTTCCAGGCTAGCTCGATGGGGGTGAGGTTTTCTTCGCTTTTTTTCGATATATTCGATACATCAAACAAGGGTAAAAGAAAACAGAGGATTTCCGCATGACCTTTTCTGGCGGCTTGATGTAAACAGCCGCCCGTTTTTGTGCCATAGCCTGTAGAAGCGCCCGTTGACATGAGTAACATGACCATATCAAGACGGTTTTTTACGACTGCTTCGTATAAAGCGTACCCATAGCGTGCCGTATCACTGGGGTCTGTTTCTGCATTTTTAGCAATGGCTTCAACACAATCCCAATGGCCTAATTTTGCAGCTAGTTGAATAGGTGTTTGTTTATCTTCGAGAAGTTCTTCACTTTTGAATTCTTCGCTAACGTTGGTTTGTGTAATCAGCCGCTCAACCGCTTTTTCATCATTATTTTTAATAGCTTGTAATAGTTCTGCTCTGGCTTGCATAATCCTCTCGCTCATCTTGAATCTTGGTGCAAATACTAACCAATTCTTATTAAGAAAATATTAAGGACTTGTTTTTTTAACATTTTAAACAGGCTCAAAGGGAAATACCTTGTCCAAACCCAATCTCCTCGCTACAATACGCGACTTGGTTTAAAAAAAGTAAATTGGGAGTTCTATACATGGCATTAACAACTGCTGCTACAGCAGAAATTATTAAAGCGTACCAACGCTCAAAGAATGACACCGGTTCATCCGAAGTCCAGATTTCTTTACTCACTGCGCGCATCAGCGATTTGACGCAGCACATGAAGGTTAATCCACATGATTATCATACTCGTCATGGATTAACTAAACTCGTTAGTCAGCGGCGTAGATTGATGAATTATTTTAAGCGCACTCATCCAGCGAGCTATCGTGACTTAATCCAAAAACTGGATATACGCGGATAATACTCTATGGCCCGGGCGGGCCGAGTTACATCTTAATCAACTCTACATAATAGGATAACTTCAGTGGCAGCAGTACAAAAAACGTTTCGCTACGGCGATCATACAGTCACACTTGAAACCGGAATTATGGCGCGGCAAGCGACCGCTGCTGTGCTGGTTAGAATGGACGATACAGTCGTATTAGTCACTGTTGTTGGCCAGGATAGTTCGAGCGAAGACCGTGATTTCTTTCCTTTAACTGTAAATTATCAGGAACGGACTTATGCAGCCGGCCGGATTCCCGGCGGTTATTTCAAACGTGAAGCAAAACCCAGCGAAAAAGAAACCCTAACTTCGCGCTTGATTGACCGACCCATACGTCCTCTATTTCCCAAAGGGTTCACTTCTGAAGTTCAGATTATTGCAACCGTATTGTCAATGAATCCTGAAATTGATCCAGATATTCCGGCAATACTCGGCGCATCTGCTGCGTTATCGCTTTCTGGCATGCCATTCATGGGGCCGTTAGGGGCCGCGCGTGTGGGCTATCAAGACGGATCGTATTTGTTGAATCCTACTTACTCGCAGCTCGAATCATCGGATCTTGATATGGTCGTTGCAGGAACACGCGGCGCAGTCTTGATGGTCGAATCTGAAGCAAAAGAATTATCTGAATCTGTCATGTTAGGCGCAGTCATGTTTGCGCATCAAAACATGCAAACTGCTATTCAAGCTATCGAAGAATTAGTCACAGAAGCCGGCAAGCCAGCCTGGGAATGGGACGCTCCTGCGATTAACGCGGGAACTGAAAAGCGAGTGGCAGAATTAATTAACGCGGACATTGAAAAAGCTTACCAGATTCGCGATAAACAAGAGCGCCAGCTTGCACTGGCTGATGCACGCGAGCGTGTGCTTGATGCTATGCTGCTTGAAAATGCCGGCAAAGAAGATGAAGCGCTTTTAACCGAAGATATTAAATATGTTTTCAAGAACCTGGAAAGCACAGTCGTTCGTGGACAAATTCTAGCAGGCAAATCGCGTATTGATGGTCGTGATACCAAAACTGTTCGTCCTATTTCAGTTCAAGTGGGAGTGCTGCCGCGTACGCATGGCTCGGCATTATTTACGCGCGGCGAAACACAGGCTCTGGTTGTTGCAACTTTAGGTACCGAGCGCGACTCGCAAATTATTGACGCATTGGAAGGCGAGTATAAAGAAAACTTTATGCTGCATTACAACTTTCCGCCGTATTCAGTGGGAGAAGTCGGTTTTGTCGGCAGTCCCAAACGTCGTGAAATTGGTCACGGAAATTTGGCAAAACGCGGTGTAAGAGCCATTTTGCCAAAAGATTTTCCGTATGTTATTCGTATCGTTTCTGAAATTACAGAATCGAATGGTTCAAGCTCAATGGCGAGTGTATGCGGCAGCAGTCTTGCATTAATGGATGCGGGCGTACCGATACGCACGCATGTCGCGGGCATTGCGATGGGTTTGGTTAAAGAAGGCGATCGTTTTGCAGTTTTGACTGATATTTTAGGTGATGAAGATCACTTGGGCGATATGGATTTTAAAGTGGCTGGAACAGCGCAAGGTGTGACGGCATTACAAATGGATATCAAGATTGATGGAATTACCGAAGAAATTATGCGTGAAGCGCTGGACCAGGCGCATCATGGCCGTATTCATATTCTGGAAATCATGAATCGCACTATTCAGCAATCCCGCGTAGAAATGTCTGCTTATGCGCCGCGAATTTTAAAGATGCATATTCCAGTTGATAAAATTCGTGATGTGATTGGTAAAGGCGGCGTGACGATCCGTTCGTTGACTGAAGAAACAGGAACGGTAGTTGATATTAGCGATGATGGAGAAGTGAAAGTCGCCTCGTCTGATTTGGCAGCTTGTGAAGAAGCTATCCGCCGAATTGAACGGTTGACTGCAGACGTCATGGTGGGCGAGATTTATGAAGGAACGGTGGTGAAGCTCGCTGATTTTGGCGCGTTTGTCAGTATTTTGCCAGGCAAGCAAGGGTTAGTGCATATTTCGCAAATTTGTAAAGAGCGTGTTGAGAAAGTGACGGACAGGCTTGCTGAAGGCCAGGCTGTGAGAGTCAAAGTATTGGAAATTGACAAGCAGGGCCGTATTCGTTTGAGTATGAAAGATTTGGAAATGAATTCGGTATAATTTTACCTCCTTCCCCTTGCACCGAACTCCAAACGAAAAGCGCGTTTGGAGGAAGGAGAAGGAGTCCTCAGTCCGTCGACCGCCCATAAACCAGACTCAAAAACTCCGTACGCGTTCGTCGGTCTTCGCGAAAAGTGCCCAGCATCATAGACGTTGTCATTACCGAATTTTGTTTTTCCACACCGCGCATCATCATGCATAAATGTTTAGCTTCAATAATGACTCCCACACCTCGACATTGCGTGGTTTCTAAAACAGTATCAGCAATTTGTTTCGTCAATTTTTCCTGAACTTGCAAACGCCGTGCAAACATATCCACAATACGCGCAATTTTTGATAAACCAATAATTTTCCCATGCGGAAGATAAGCGACATGACATTTTCCGATAAATGGCAATAAATGATGTTCACACAGTGAATATAATTCAATATTTTTCACGATGATCATTTCATCGTTATCCGATTCAAATAACGCGCCATTAATCACTTTTTCTAACGATTGCTGATAACCTCGCGTCAAAAATTGAAAAGCCTTCGCCGCACGTTTGGGCGTATCTTTCAGTCCATCACGATTTAAATCTTCACCTGTGCTTGCGATAATTTTTTTAAATTCTTCTTCCATTGTTAGGCCCTAACCCGGCGGCCATTTCATTTGTCTGCCGCCTAACAGATGAGCATGAATATGAAATACCGATTGGCCGGCTCCGCTATTACAATTCATGACCAATCGATAGCCTTCTTCGGCTATTCCCAACTCCACCGCGATTTTTTTCGCAGCTTGAACCATATGTCCCAGCAACGCATTATCTTCGACAGATAATTCATTGAGAGTCGCGATATGTTTTCGCGGGATAATCAATTTATGATGCGGTGCTTGAGGATTGATATCATCAAATGCAATCACTTGTGGATCTTCATAAATCAGTTTGGCGGGAATTTCGCCGCTTGCTATTTTGCAAAATAAACAATCCATCTATACCTCTTACCCTATAAACCATCAAGTTTACGAGGTTCACTGCCTTTTTGCCAACGCAAATTTGACCTCTCATTTATTCTCGAGTAGAGTTTGCAGTCTTTAATGAATGCGATAGCTTTTTATGGTGCCGATTCTTAATATAGCCAGCTACAAATTTACCCGGCTTTCAGGTCTTCCTGAATGGCGTGATGTTTTGTTAAAAAAGGCAAATCAATTGAATCTCAAAGGCACCATTCTGCTGAGTTTTGAAGGCATCAATATTAATCTCGCAGGTTTTCCTGAGAATATTGACCCATTTGTGGAGTTTTTGCTGAAACGGGAAAATTTGTCAGATCTCACTTTTCGCAAAAGTTACTCTGATTTTCAGCCTTTCAAGCACATGCAGGTCAAGATCAAACCGGAAATTATCACGCTCAAGCAGCCAGACATACATCCTGAACAGGAAACCGCGCCTCATATCTCGCCCCAGGAATTTAAAAAATGGCTGGATGAAGCGCGTGATATAACAATTTTAGATACCCGCAATCAATACGAAGTCGAATTTGGCACATTTGACCATGCAGAGAATTTGCACCTGGAAGATTTCAGTGAATTTCCTGAAGCAATCAGCCGCATTTCTCGAAAAAAACCTGTTGTCATGTTTTGCACCGGCGGCATTCGTTGTGAAAAAGCGTCAAGTGTGATGTTAAAAGCGGGCCATTCGCAAGTGTATCAATTGCAGGGCGGCATATTAAATTATTTTGCTGAAGTGGGTAAAGATCATTACAATGGCGAATGCTTTGTATTCGATCAACGTATCGCGCTTGATGCAAACCTCAAACCAACCGGAACGCAGCAATGCCTTGTATGTCAGGGACCTGTTGCTGCCGATTCGTCTTGTGTGAAATGTGAATTTAATTAAAAAAATTAAGGAAAAAATTTTATGGGCTTAGAACAGGTAGCAGCAGGCCGTTCCGTACCGGATGATGTCAACGTTATCATTGAAATTCCTGCAAAAAGCGATCCGATAAAATATGAAGTCGATAAAGAAAGCGGTTTGGTTATGGTAGATCGCTTTGTCGGAACAAGCATGTTTTATCCGTGTGATTATGGTTTTGTGCCGCATACTTTATCGGAAGATGGCGATCCTGTGGATGTTTTAGTCGTGACGCCTTTTTCTCTTCATCCAGGGGTGATGATTCGCTGCCGGCCGGTTGGCATGCTGTGCATGACAGATGAATCAGGGCCGGATGCAAAGATCCTGGCAGTGCCGGTGGATAAACTGACGCCAAAATATAAACATGTGCAAAAGCCTGAAGATTTAGGCGAGGATTTTTTGAAAGCTGTGGGGCACTTTTTTCAACATTACAAAGATTTGGAAGCGGGAAAGTGGGTGAAAATTGGCGGTTGGGAAGGAGCGGAATCTGCGAAAAAAGAAATACTCAAAAGCATAGAGAGATATAAAAATAATCATTGATTTTCAATGGGCTAGGCGTGTCATTGGTAAGTATTCGGTGAGACATAAAATTTTTGTATTTTTTATTTTTTTACCTCCTTCCCCTATCCCCTTCCTCCACAAAAAGCATGTGGAGGAAGGGAGACTCTTCGATACAGATGCGCTTAATTAGAGCGTCCCCCTTCCTCTAAAC